>NZ_CAUI01000005.1:300168-600336 GCF_000350165.1 Halanaerobium saccharolyticum subsp. saccharolyticum DSM 6643 | reverse complement strand
CTTTAAAACGATCAGCTACAGATTCTGTAAAAGCTAAGGTTGTGTTTCCAGCAATTGAAATATCATTATCATCATAAATAGCAATTAACTTATCTAGTCCTAAATGTCCTGCAAGTGATGCGGCCTCAGAAGTAATACCCTCCATCATACAGCCATCACCCATAATTGTATAGGTATAATGATCAACAATATTATGCTTTTCAGTATTATATTTAGCAGCTAACATTTTTTCTGCTAAGGACATACCAACTGCATTTGCAAAACCCTGACCTAATGGTCCAGTTGTAGTTTCTACTCCATCAGTTTCTGCGTACTCTGGATGGCCTGGTGTCTTAGAATGAAGCTGTCTAAATTCTTTTAAATCATCCATTGAAATATCATAACCGTTAAGGTGCAAAAATGAATATAAAAATGCTGAACCATGTCCGGCTGAGAGTACAAAACGATCTCTATCAGGCCAGTCTGATTTTGAAGCATCAATATTCATTACCTCTCCAAATAATAATGCACCAATATCAGCACAGCCAATCGGCATCCCTGGATGTCCTGAATTTGCCTTTTCTACAATATCTGCAGATAAACCTCTTACTATCTTAGCAACTTCTTTTAACAAAACTTACCCCTCCTAAAATAAAATAAAAGCTTTCAATTAATATTTTATACTTTATGGCTGCAAATGTCCAGACCTATGATAAATAAATTAGCTTTGAGCCTGCTTTAATTTATTCTTTTTTTTATTTTGATGATTATTATAAACGGATGCTAAATAAATTCCTCCCAAAATAAAACCACCACCAAACATTGTTGTGATTCGGACCTGCTCATTCAATAAAAGCCAGGCCAGAAAGGTTGTTAAGATTGGCTCTCCAAGTATAGATAATGAAACAATTGAGGTTGGAAGATAACGAACTGCCAGATTAAGTATCGAGTGGCCAACTAAAGTTGGGCCTAAAGCTAGAGCTAAAAATATTAAATAGTTATTTGTTCCATAACCGGTAAATGGTATATCAAAAAGATAAACCCCAACCCCTAAAAATAAGGCAGCATAACTGTATAAAATATATAGATAAGGAAAATAATTGAGTTTTTTTCGAACCCCCCTACCTATAAAAAGATATGATGAAGCAAATAAAGCTGCTGAAAGAGCTAGGAAATTACCAAATAATTTATCCCCCAGCTGATAAAAATCGCCAATGCTGATAATAGAACTCCCAATAACTGCCATAACAATACCAATAATTGCTCCTTCTTTTAAATCTTCTCTGGCAAAAAAGTATTCTAAAATTATTGTGAATAAGGGCTGCAGTGCCACAAAAATAACAGAGTTAGATATATCTGTATATTGAATTGAACTAATCCACAAAATAAAATGTACTGCCAAGAGAAAACCGACCAACATTGGTCGGTAATCTAAAAAATAACGAGCATCACTTCTGTGTTTAATAACAAAGTATGGTGTTAAAATTAAAACAGTTAAAAACATCCTATAAAAAGCAGTTATCAACGGTGGAGCAGAAGCTACTTTGATTAAAATACCTGAGGTGGATAAAAAGAAAATGCCCACAGCAAGCAATATATATATTTTTTTCTTATAATCCATTTTTTACACCTGCTTTTTTTATATTTCTAATTCCTGACTTAAATTACTTTCTTTTAAAACAACTACCTGATCATAATGTTTAAATTCTACTTTATCGCCTGAGAGTAACATATACTTAACCGTGTTTTCTTTAACAGTTATTTCTATCTGACTACCTTTAAATCGGAGTCTGAATTGATAATTGTTCCAGCCATCAGGTAGATGTGGATGAAAATATAATTTACCATTAAACATTCTCATGCCAGCAAAACCTTGAACAAGTGAAAGCCAGGTTCCGCCCATACAGGCAGTGTGTACTCCCTGATATGCATTTTCGTTATAATCATCTAGATCAAGACGGGCAGTCTGCATAAAATAATTATATGCCTGGTTTTTATAGCCTATTTCTGAGGCAATGATGCTATAAATTGCTGGTGATAAAGAAGAATCATGAGTAGTCTTTGGTTCATAATAATCATAATTTCTGATCTTTAGCTCATTACTAAATTTATTTCCCAGCTGCAGCATCAAAAGAATAACATCGGCCTGTTTAATAACCTGATAGCGCCAAACTATAAGTGGATGCCAGTTCTTAACTAGTGGTAATTCTTCTTCTGGAATATTATCAACTTCTATTGGATTTTTATAAAGAAATGAATCATCTTGAGGAGTAATTTCCAATTCTTCATTGTAGGGAAGATAAATATCTTCTTTTACTTCCTTCATATTTTCAATTTCTTTTTGATTAAGATCTATTCTTTCTGCCAATCTTTTATATTTTTCTGGAGATTTATTTTTAATTATTTCTGCCATTTTCACAGCAGTATCAAGGTTAAACTTAGCCATATAATTTGTATAGGCATTGTTATTAACCCCGGGCTTATATTCATCTGGCCCACAAACAACATTGAAGCAGAATTTATTATTTTTCATTGGAATATAGCTGCCGAGACTGATCCACATTCTTGCTGTTTCAATTAAAATTTCAAGCCCGTAATTTTCCATAAATTCTTGGTCACGACTTACCTGATAATATAGATTGAGGGCATAGGCAATATCAGCATTAATATGGTACTGAACTGTTGAACCCATAAAAAACCCAGATGCTTCTTCTCCATTAATTGTTCTCCAGGGAAACAATGCACCATCAAGTTTCATCCTTTCAGCATTTTTCCGCGCTTTAGCAAGAGTATTATATCTAAACAAGAGTAAATTTCTTGCTACTTCTGGACGCTGAAACGCATAAAAAGGAAGTACATAACTTTCTGTATCCCAGAAATAATGACCCTCATAATATTCTCCACTAATTCCTTTTGCAGCAACACTTGTCTGACCATCTTTGCCAGCTGCCTGTAAAATATGAAAAGCATTAAATCTAAAAGCCTGCTGTAAAGCATCATCACCATCAATTTTCACATCTACATCCTGCCAGTAACCCGACATAAACTCTGTCTGTTCCTCAACTAGGTTTTCGAAACCAGTAATAGATGCTCTAGCCGCTGAAGCTCTGGCATCACTAAGTGGATTTTCTCCTTCTTCCTGACTGTGATTAATCCCTACAATTTTATCAATTGTATATTCTTCACCCTGATTAGCACTAATTTCAAAAACCCAATCCACTCTATTATCTGAAGATCTTTTTTTTACTTCGAAGTTTTCTTTAGAATGTTCATCCATTAAATGCTCTGCTACATAGGCCACTTTAAATTTTGTGCTCTTTACTTTATGTAAAAGATGACCGGTATTTGTATCAACTTCACTTTCTATAACTTCTAATGCCTTTTTATCTCTTAAATGATGATGGTTGCTGACATCTCCATTAATTGCAGAATTAAGGCTGATTTTACCTGAGAAATTAATTGGCTTAAACTGATATCTAATTGCTCCTATATGCTCCCTGCTCAAGGAAATTAAACGGGTTATTTTAATTTCAATTTTTCTTCCCTGCCGATCTTCCCAACGTATTCTGCGGCTTAAAAGCCCCTGTTTTAGATCAAGTTCTCTTTTGTAATCTAAAATCTTACCTTTGAGTAAATTTAACTTTTCTTCATTTATATATAAGTTTATTTCACTCCAATCAGCTAAATTGATCATTGTTTGCCCTTTTTTAGGTAAGTTAGGTGCTTCCTCTCCATAAATAATTTTTTCAGAGGCATAAACTCCATTGATATAAAAACCTGGAGTAGTACTTTCTTCACTTCCTGGATAATCTTCTTCTAAAGTTCCCCTCAGACCCATGTAACCATTACCAAGAGCAAATATAGCTTCATTGTGATGGTTATTTTCTAATAAAAATTCTTCTTCAGTTATTTTCCAGGCTTGATAGGGATAAATAGCTTCCTTATCCATTTTTCGAGCATGATAATTTCGCAATGTTTTACCTCCTAAATTTTTATTTTTCAACTTTTAAAGAATAAACTTCAACATTAATTTCTTTGACATTTATTCCTGTATTATTTTCTAAATGCTCTTTTAAAGCAGCTCTAAATTTATTGATAAAATCTTTAATAACTAAACCATAAGTAATTTCTAATGATAACTCAACATTTAATTGATTATTTATTTCATCTACTTTTATTTTTTTAAAAGAGCTTATATCTTTAAAATCTTTTATTAAATACTCAATTAAACTTACCAGTACTCTGTTGCTGATACTTAAATTCCCATAAAAACTAAATCTAGGTCTGACAATACTTTTTTCATGTCTTACTGTTTTATTATCTTTTTTAAAAAACAATTCTAAAGAATGAAGTAAATAACCGGAAAAATCCTGCTCAACTTCAATAGTCGGAACTGGAATTACATGTTTTCCTTCATTATTCCTGACTGAAAGTGCCTTTTCTATTTCTTCTTCTGAGGAAATATCTTCAATATCTATGTATTGATCAATTCCTCCCAATTCTAATCTATCATTTATTCTTTCTACCATTCCAAGTGAAGTTCCTAAAATTAATATTTTATCTTCATCAATTTTTTTAATGCAATTTTTTACCTCTTCTGTTTGTTTTTCATCATAAAAGAGGGCTCTTCTAATTGCTCCCATTTTGCTTTCTTCTCTTTTAGCAGAACTCCCTGCCATAATTTTACCTGCATAAATCAAAAGACCATCATCAACAATTAATGGGATCTGATGTTCATTTGCCAGCAAAACTGCGCGGTGACTTTTTCCGGTTCCACTGGGTCCAACAAGAGAATATACTTTCATAATTTAAAATTACCTTCTTTCCTCAAAATAAATTGCTGACCTAAGGTTGATTATATATTCTTTTAGTGATAATTTCAATATGTTTTTGTTTTGTAAAGGGTTTAAAAATGGAATCAAATAAAAAGACCTGCCCAATTTTGCTTGAGCAGATCTTTAGATAAGTTTATAACAGCAGATTTAATAATTTTAAATCAACTGTTATTTTATTTAATTTTAGTTATTAGTTATTGATTATTTAGTCTTGATATTTTTTTATTATAATACACGCGTTCTGACCACCAAAACCAAAAGAGTTACTTAAAGCAGCATTTAACTTTGCTTCTCCTGCTTTATTTGGCTGATAATCTAAGTCGCAGCCTTCTCCACCCTCTTCGAAATTCATTGTAGGTGGTACAACATCTTCTTTAACTGCCATTGCAGTGATAATTGCTTCAACTCCACCAGCAGCTCCTAATAAATGTCCTGTCATTGATTTTGAAGATGAGACCTTTAAGTTATAGGCATGATCTCCAAATAATTTTTTTATTGCTGTTGATTCGTACTGGTCATTTAAAGGTGTAGATGTACCATGTGCATTAATATAGTTAATATCTTCTGGTTTCATTCCGGCTCTTTCTACAGCAGCTTTCATTGCTCTAACTGCTCCTTCGCCTTCTGGAGCAGGAGAAGTAATATGGTAAGCATCACCTGATGCACCATAACCAACAAGCTCGGCTATAATATTAGCACCTCTTTTTTTGGCACTTTCTAATGTTTCTAAAATTACTATTCCAGCACCTTCTCCAATTACAAATCCATCTCTATCTTTATCAAAAGGACGGCTTGCTTTTTCAGGATCATCATTTCGCCCTGATAAAGCTTTCATATTACCAAATCCTGCTACAGCTGATGGTGTGATTGAAGCTTCTGTACCACCGGCAATCATAATATCTGCAGCACCTCTTTTAATAGTTTCAAATGCCTCACCAATTGCTGTTGTAGCAGAAGCACAGGCTGTAACTGGGTTTAGATTTGGACCCTTGGCTCCACTGTAGATTGCTACATTACCTGCTGCCATGTTTGAAATCATCATTGGAATAAAGAAAGGACTTACTCTTCTAGGTCCTCTTTTGTTAAGTTTTGTCACCTGCTCTTCAAAAACTTCTATGCCACCAATACCTGATCCAACCATAACCCCAGCTCTTTCAGCAATATCATCAGTGATTTCTAGCTCTGCATTTTCCAGAGCTTTCATAGCTGATACTATAGCATACTTACTGTAATTAGCTAAACGTTTTGCCTCCTTGCGGTCTATGTATTCTCCAGGATCAAAATCTTTTAATTCTGCTCCAATTTGACTTGGATAATCTGAAGCATCAAAATTTTCAATTTTAGAAATTCCTGATTTACCCGCCTTGATATTTTCCCAGAATTCATCTAATTCTAATCCTAATGAATGTACAACACCTGCACCTGTAATTACAACTCTTTTATTCATTAAATTAATCTCCTCCTAAATCGAAATAATCATACATTTAAATCTATCTTTTGTTTTTTAAATTTCAAAGCTATTGCGGTCTATTTCAATTTTTTCAATGTTTTGTTTAAACTTTTTTCGTCTTCAACATTATAAGCATTAAGTGAACGGTCAATTCTTCGCATTAACCCTTTAAGAACACGTCCCGGGCCAACTTCAACATAATCTTCGTAACCATCTTCTTTAAAACGCTCAATACTTTCTGCCCAGCGGACACTATTGTTCAGCTGTTTGATTAAAGCAGATTTGATTTCACTACTTTCCTTTACATAATCTGCTGTAACATTAGCAATTAAAGGAATTTGAGCATCTTTAAAATCGATTGCTTCAATAGTATTTTTAAGATCTTCTTTTGCTGGCTCCATTAGTGGTGAATGAAAAGCTCCACTTACAGAAAGAGATATTACTTTTTTGGCACCAGCTTCTGCCAGCAGTTCCTCAGCTGCACTCACTGCTTCAACTTCTCCAGAAATAACTACCTGACCGGGAGAGTTGTAGTTTGCAACTGTGACAATACCGTCAATTTTTTCTAAAACAGCTTCAACATCTTGATCAGCCATACCTATAACAGCTGCCATAGTTCCTTTTCCTTCTGGATCAGCCTGATCCATTAGCTCACCTCTACGACGAACTAATTTTAAACCATCTGCAAAAGAAAGAACTCCTGCCGCATAAAGAGCAGAATATTCGCCTAAACTATGACCGGCTGCTGCTGCAGGTGTAATCCCATTTTCCGCCAGTACTGCTTTAACCATTGCACTTACTGTATAAATAGCAGGTTGAGTATTTTTAGTATTATTCAAATCTTCTTCTGGACCATTGAAAATCATATCTTTTAAATCAAAATCCATTATTTGATCTGCTTTATCTAAAACTTCTTTTGCTGCCTCATAATTTTCATATAATTCTTTTCCCATTCCAACATACTGTGAACCCTGTCCTGAAAACATAAAAACTAAGTTATCACTCATTTGAAAGCCTCCAGTTAAATATTATTTTAAGTCATTCCATTCTATAACAGCTGAAGCCCAGGTTAACCCTGCACCAAAAGCTACTAAAACAATCTTATCTCCATTATTAACTAATCCTTTTTCTTTAGCTTCAGCTAAAGCAATTGGAACTGAAGCCGCTGATGTATTACCATATTCAGGTAAGTTAACATATACCTGGTCATCATCTAATTTTAATCTTTTAGCTGCCGCTCCAATGATTCTAGTATTTGCTTGGTGAGGTACTAATAAATTTACATCTTCTTTTTTAACCCCAGCCTTTTTTAGAACCTTTAGTGAAGCTTTACCCATTGTTTTAACTGCAAATTTAAACACAGGGGTACCTTCCATTTTCAGAAAATGACCCTTATTATCAATACTCTCATGTGAAGCGGGAGTTCTTGATCCACCAGCAGGTTGATATAAAGTATCAGCACCTGAACCATCTGCTCCTAAATCAGTAGCCAGAAATCCTCCTTTATCAGCAGCAGAAATCACAGCTGCGCCTGCACCATCTCCAAATAAGACACAGGTACCTCTGTCTTCCCAATCTAAAATTTTAGATAAAACTTCTGCACCGATTACAAGTACATTGTCATACATACCTGATTCAATAAAGTTAACAGCGGTGCTTAAACCATAAACAAAACCTGAACAGCCCGCTCCTAAATCAAATGCTGCTGCATTTTTAGCTCCCAGTTTTTCCTGAACAATACAGGATGTTGCTGGAAACATCATATCTGGTGTAATTGTTGCTACAATAATTAAATCTAAATCTTCAGCCTCAAGCCCTGCATCCTCTAAAGCATCTTTTGCAGCTTCATAAGCTAAATCGGATGTTGCCTGATCTTCAGAAGCAATTCTTCTCTTTTCTATTCCTGTTCTCGTTTTTATCCACTCATCACTTGTATCTACTATTTTTTCTAAATCATGATTTGTCATTACTTTGTCTGGAAGATATTTTCCCAGACCTGTTATAGTTGCTCTTCGCAAAATTTTCACCTTCCTTAGTTGGTCTATATAAATTTATATCACTTTTTCGACTCTTAGTCAAGTTTTTCAAAAAAAAAGAAAAGAGATTATTTTTGAAAATATCTCCCTTCTTCTATTTTTTTAATTAAATATATAATCGACTAAAATAGTCCCAACTGACATTTTGTGATCTTTACATCTTGTTCTTTTACAACTTTGCCAAATTGAGGAACTGATATTTTGAGCAGTTCTGCTATTAAATGTGCCTGATAACAGGTCAGCTTATCTGATTGAATAGTAAATGGTATGTCACCAAGTTTACCAGCTGAAAGTAAAGTGTTGGTATTTATTTTGATATTAGCTCTGTTTTTAACCATCTTAGCTGAATCTTTTTCGGCTTCATCTTTATTGTTTAAATAGAAAATAAGGTCAGGATTTAAAAAGTTTATTATTGTATTACCTTCTATAAATAATCTTTCTATGTCATCATCTAAAAGATTTCGGGCTAACTGATAAGCAGTTGGTAGTTCGGCTGCCGGGCTTTCTAAAAGCATTACTTTATCTGCACCATGATCTACCACTCTTGCTGTGTCAGTTCCTGCTTTATTTATAATTCTAGGATCATTAATCACCTTATATTGATCAAGATCATTGTTAACTGATGTTTTAATCACCGCAGTTTTAGAACAGCTGTCTTTTAACATTAAGGAAATTAAAGTTGTCTTGCCAGCCTTGCCCGAAGACGCACTGACTCCTATCATTTCCATTATTATTCCTCCTTATAACAAAAATTCGTTACATAATTTTATGTAAGCTATTAAAATTTAAATCATTTACAATTAAATATTAAGTCATCTGTTGATAAAAATCAAATTATAAAGAACTAATTTTAGTGAAAATTAGTTTTTTATTAATGATTATGATTGTGACTATGATTATGATTATGATTATGATTGTGATTGTGACTATGATTATGATTAGGCTGATGTTCAGTAATTTCCCCTTTTAGAATTTTTACTCCATGGGGAATAATATCAATTACTGACTCCAGACATTCACCAACAGCTTTTGGGCTGCCGGGAAAGTTGATGATTAGAGTTTTTTTTCTAATCCCAGCCCTAGCTCTTGATAAAGCAGCTTTTGGGGTAATAGCCATTGTTTCAGCTCTGATTTTTTCTGGAATTCCAGGCACCTCTTTCTCTATAATTTCTAAGGTAGCCTCAGGTGTAATATCGCGTGCTGCAAAGCCAGTGCCACCAGTTGTTAAAATTAAATCTGCAATATTTTGATCAGAGATTTTAATTAAAGCTTTTTTTATTTCTGACTTTTCATCAGCAATAATATCCTCATAAACAACACTAGAACCTATATTTTCTATCATTTCTTTAATTAGAGGACCACTTAAATCTTTTCTTGCTCCTCGAGCTCCCTTATCACTAATAGTTAAAACAGCTGTCCTTATTTTAAAATTATTATTCTTTTCGTTCATAAATCCCACTCTTTCCACCGGCTTTATAGATTAATTTAATACTGCCAATCTCCATTGATTTATCAACTGCTTTGACCATATCATAAATTGTGAGAGCAGCTAAATTCACAGCTGTCAATGCTTCCATTTCAACACCAGTCTGACCACTATTTTTTACTTCCGATTTTATTTTAATTTTATCTTGATATTCAAGGTCAAATTCAACTTTTATGCTGCTTAGAAGCAGCGGATGACACATTGGAATTAAATTCGAAGTTTTTTTGGCACCAGTTATCCCTGCAATTCTTGCAGTTTCAATCACAGCCCCTTTTTTTATATTTCCTGCTTTTATTAATTTTAAAGTTTCAGGCTGCATTTTTATTTCTCCCACAGCTCTTGCAGTCCGCTTAGTTATTTCTTTTTTTGAAACATCTACCATCTGTACTTTACCATTTTGATCTACATGAGAAAATTCTTTTCCCATTTTTAGCCTCCAATCTGCGACATGTTTCTCAGATAATTTTGTTTTTTAAAATCAAGCTGATGACAGGCAGGTTTTAGCTCAATTGCTTTTAAATATGCTGATTCTATTTTACTGCTGCTCATCCCCTTAATTTTTATTTCCTGTTCCCCCGCCAGACAGGGTTTAAATTTAGCATCGGCAGTTAAACGCAGTCGGTTACAGCTGCTGCAAAAATGTTCACTTAAAGCTGAAATAAAACCAATAGTACCAGCTGCTCCTTTAATTTTAAAGTATTCAGCAGGACCATTTCCTTTAGTAAAGGCTGGATAAAGTTTATATTTTTCTGCTATTAAGGCTTTAATCTCTCTGCTGCTGATAAATTTTGCAGCTTCTGCCTCTCCTCCAAGCGGCATATATTCGATAAATCTAAGTTGAAGTTCTTTTTTTATACTTAAGTCTACAAAATCTAATAACTCATCATCATTAATTCCCTTCATAACGACCATATTTATTTTAACAGGTTTTAGTTCAGCTGCTGCTGCAGCTTCTATACCTGCTAAAACTTTTGGCAGAAAATCGCGCCTTGTTATTTTTTTGAATTTTTCCCTATCTAGAGTATCAAGACTGATATTTATACGATCCAGGCCTGCCTTTTTTAAGGACTCTGCTTTTGAACTAAGCAATACTGCATTAGAGGTCATTGAAAGATCTTCTAAGCCCAAACTGCTGAGTTTTGAAACAAGAAATTCGACATTTTCCCTGACTAAAGGTTCACCACCTGTCAGTCTAACTTTTTTGATACCCATTTTAATCCCTGTTTTTACAATTTTGATTATTTCTTCATAAGTTAAGATTTCGGAATGTTTTTTGTTTTTTACTCCTTCTGCAGGCATACAGTAGCGGCAGCGAAGGTTACAGCGATCAGTTATTGAAATTCTTAAATAATCTATTTTTCTTCCAAATTGATCAATTAATTTCTGCATTTTATTGCCTCCAATTATAATTGCAGTTTTTTAATATTTCCTGTTTCTTGACAATTATAGCCGCCTAAATTTTCTATTTTAGATTTAATTTTATTTTCACTGATCAGTTTAATTAATTTATTTATTCTTGGATCATCTATATTTTCTGCTTTAATTATTAAATCATATTTTTCTTCTGCTAGCGGCAGAAAATCAACATCCATTACTTCAGCTGCTGCTCTGATACCTAAAGCTGCATCTGCAGAGCCTCTACCAACAGCTGCTGCTGCCGCAATATGAGTGTATTCTTCTTTTTCATAACCTGAAATTTGATTAGTTTCAATCTCATTTTGACTAAGTAAAAAATCAAATAGAACTCTAGTACCTGCTCCCCGCTGTCTGTTGATATAATTGATATTATTTTGAGTTAGATCATCAATATTTGCTATATTTTTTGGATTACCTTTTTTAAGATATAGACCCTGTTCTCTATAAACTAAATTAACTACTAGTAATTTCTGGCCTTTAAAAAATTTTCTCAAATAGGAAACATTATATTCGCCATTTTCTGGATCTAGCAGATGTGCTCCTGCTAAATGAGATTCCCCTCGCCTTAAAGCTGTAAGCCCTGCCATTGATCCAACTGTCTGCAATTTTAAATCAAAATTATAATTTCTTTTACGAATTTCATTTCTAATTAAATCTAAACTTAAATCATGACTGCCAATTAAAAGCAGATCATTTTTAATTCTATTTTTTTCCTTCAAAAGAATAACAGGTGCCCTATCTCCAGGGTGAAGTCCCTCTTTGTTTTCTGATATTCTCATTATTCCATCCGCTTTTAGTATTGACTCCATTGCTGAAGAACCTCTTTTTAAAGGTACTGCCGTAAATTTATTTTCAGCCTGATTAATCAAATTAACTCTTAAAAATTCTTCTAAACCAATCTCTGAAGAAACTTTTCTTTTGACTTCAGCTTCAATTTGCTTAAAATTAGGTGCTGATTCAGCCTGCATTAAATAAACTAATTCTCTAATAAATAAATGGTTATCAAGCCAGGCTGATAATGGATAACCAGGTAAACCAAAAACCGGAATCCCCTTTACTTCAGCTGCTATTAATGGTTTCCCGGGCATGATATTTACACCATGAAATAATATTTTACCCTGTTTTTTCAAAATATCAATTGTATAATCGCCCCTGCCAGCTGAAGATCCAGATAAAACAATTACCATATCACTTGCTTTAACTGATTCAACAACAGCTTTTTCAATTAATTCTTTTTGATCTGCTATAATCTCTGTTACCCTAATTTCTGCTCCCCATTTTTTTAAAGCCGCTTTTACCATCTGTGAATTAAATTCTACCAATTCTCCTATTTTAGGGTTTTCTGATGCATTAACTAGCTCATCCCCAGTTGGAATTATTGTTATTAATGGTTTTTGATAAACTTCTATTTCTGTTACTCCTGCCTCTAAAAGAGCTGCCAGATCATAATCACTGAGCTTATGGGAGGCTGTAACTAACAGATTACCTTTAACTGTACTTTCACCAATCGAACGAATATGATTCCAGGGAGGTACAGCTTTTTCTATAGTATAATGATTTTCATCAGTCTGATTTACCTCTTCAATCTTTATAACTGCATTAAACTGCTCAGGGATTGGATCACCTGTATCAACAGCTTGTGCTTCACTACCAATTTCAAGCTGAATTGGTGCCCTCTCACTGGCGCCTGCAGTTTTTTGAGCTTCTACTGCAATTCCATCCATAGCTGCTGCATAAAAGTCTGGAGCTGAGCGTTTGGCCATTACAGCATTAACTGTAACTCTACCCTCGGCATCTACAGTTTTTATTTTTTCACTTTCAGTTCTAAAATCTTTGAAACGATCTTTTAATTTTTTAAGTGCATCAGTTAGTGAAATCTTATTTAAATATTTTTTGACCATAGTCTATTTCCTTTCTGTTATATATATTTAAATTCACTCGATTAAAGTTAATTCTACAATTTCTCCTTTGTCTTTACCCTCTTGATTTCTGGGTATTTTAAGCATTGCATCACCATAAGCCAAATTGGTAATTAAACTTGATTTAGCAAGTAATGGTTCTGCAAATAGTTTGTCATTTTTTTTGACTATTTTAACAGGTATATATTCTTCTCTTCCCTTATCTGAAACTAAATTTCTGGTTAATTTTGCTTTAATTAAATATTTTTGATTTTCACTGCCAATTTCAGCTGCTTCTTTTGCTCCATTTAAAACTCTTACTATTTCTGCAGCTAAAATATTATTTACAGTCCAGGCTGAGGCTGGATGGCCCGGTAAACCAAGAACTATTGTTCTTTCGATTACTGCTAAAATTGTTGGTTTGCCTGGTTTGATTGTCAGCCCATGTAATAATACTCCAGGTTCTCCCAAAGAATTAAGCAGCTCAATTGTCATATCTTTAATTCCAACTGAGCTTCCACCTGAAATTAAAACTAAATCTTGATCAAGCTCCTTTTGTAAAGCCTCTTTTAAACTATTAAATTCATCTTTAATTATCCCTACTTTTTTTGCATCTCCTCCGATTTTATTTAAATAGGAAGTTATAGAATAACTATTAATATCTCTAATCTGACCAGCTTTTGCTTCTGCTTCTGCTGAAATTAGTTCATCACCGGTTGAAATAACTGAAATTTTTGCTTTGTTAAATACTTTAAATTCTGTAATCCCTAAACCAGCTAAGGCACCGATATCTCTGGCCATTATTTTATGGCCCTTTTTAAAAAGTAATTCTCCTTGAGCAATATCTTCTGCTTTTTTAACAATGTTTTCTCCAGCAGCCAGTGATTTAAAACTTTCAATAATATTTTCTTCAATCTTTTCTGTATCCTCAATCATTAACACAGCATCTGCCTCTTTTGGAATCATTCCTCCAGTCGGAATAGCTGCTGCCTGACCAGCTTTTAATTTAAGTTCAGTATTTTTACCTATCTCTACGCTTCCAATTAGATCTAAATAAGTGGGCATAGAAGCTGATGCACCAGCCGTATCAGCAGCTCTAACTGCATAGCCATCGACAGTTGAACGGCTAAATGGCGGTAGATTAACCGGAGAAAAAATATCTTCTGCTAGAATTCTATCTAAAGCATTATCCAGCTTTATATTTTCGGTTCTTAAATTTTTGTTTTTTAAAAAATGTTTTAGCTGCTGCCAGAATTTTTCGGGTGGATTTAATTCTAAGAACTCTCTCATATTTAAATTTTCATTCCTTCCAATTATTCAATAATATCTTAAAAGTTTAAAAATCATATTTTAAATAGCAATTTATAAATTCCTTAAACTATTCTTAAATTAGTGAAGTAACCTGCCACCACAATGCCTGAAATAAAACTACGATTATTATTACAGCTGTTAGCGGCAAACCAAATTTAATCACAGTTTTATTATCATACATTCCATTATTTTCTCCAATTCCAACTAAAATATTTAAGTGGTGAAAAGGAAAAACATAATGAAGTGCTATTGATGAATAAGCCATTAGAGCAGGTACTAAAGGATTAATTCCATAACCTTCAGCAAAAATAATAAATGCAGGAATTGCAATTCCCATAACAGCTATAACACTTCCCAAAAACATATGCATAGTTATTGATATTAAAACTATCATTAAAGCAAAAATAAAAATATTTGCTGGAAGTTCAGCCGGTAAAATTACAGAAGCAATCCAGGAATTCATACCTGTACTACTACCAATTCTTCCAATGGCAACTGCAGCTGTCAGAAAAAATAAGATACCAATGGGAACATTTGCCCAGTCTTTAGCTTCTAATACATCTCCCACCAAAGGCATTCCCATTAAAGCAGCAATTATAAGTGTTATCCAGCCCAAGTCAATACCATGGAATGAATCCGTTGTCCAAAAAATTATTGCAGTGGTTATCCAAAATATCATCCTTATTTCCTTACTGGAAAAGCTGCCTAATTCTTTTAGTTTTTTTGATATTTCTTCTTTATTAATATTAACTTCCTTTTCTGGTTTAAATATTTTTAAAAATAGGAGCAGAGTCAAAATAGATGCCAGTAAAGCTGGAACTCCCATCTGATAAAGCCAGCCCAACCAGCTTAAACTCTCCCCAGACATTTCTACAGCTAAAATATTTATTGTGCTATCTCCTGTCATAAAAATCATTGACACAGGTACTGAAAAAGCAAAAACTGCAAAGCCAATTTTGGCTCCATCATTTTTTGAAAGTGATGCACTATCTATTACTACAGCCATTACTGACATTATCAAAAAAGATCTCGGCCAGGGATGAGGAATAATTAAACTTAAAATTAATGTTAAAAAGAAAATTGAAAAAATTATGCTTTTATAGGAATTAACAAATTTTAAAATAAAATTATAAGCAATTCTTTCCCCTAAACCAGAGGATTTAACAGCAGAAGCAATTAAATAGGCGCCGATAATAATATAGATTAAAGAAGATGACCAGAGCGAAAACACTGCTTCTGGATCAGCAATATCAAAAACCAGCAGTGATGATAAAAACAAAGCAGAGATATAACCTGGGTGTGCCACTTTAGAAGCCCAAAAAAGAACGGTCATTAGACTTAAAGCTAAAGTTCGCTGACCTGCTTCAGGTAAAGAAGGCAGTTCCAAATTCCAAATAACTGCTGCTAATAATATGCCCAGGACAAAAAGTATTTCATTTTTATATTTTTTCAACTACTCCACTCCTAGTAAAATCAAAGTTAGATTTGTTAGAAAATTAAGTATTTTACCTTTATAAAATATATTCTAGATATCAACTTTAAATCCTCTTTTAATATTGAAGAAAAGCGATATTATTGTTCACCACATCTATAGATAGAAAAAAGACCGACAAATGCCGGCCTTTTGACTTCTAAATTTATTTAGCTAATTCTTTTTTTCGTTCAATCAACTTTTCTTTCTTTTCTTTATATTCTTTAAGTTTTTCTTTTTCACCTTCAACTAAATCTGCTGGAGCATTATTAACAAAGCCTTCATTATTTAGTTTACCTTCGGCTCTTTTAATCTCAAATTCCATTTCTTCTATTTCTTTTTCCATTCTTTCTATCTCTTTATCCAGATCAATCATTCCCTCAAGCGGCAGTATAACCTCAACCTCTTTAACAATTGAAGTTGAAACTTTATCTGGACGATCCAGATCATCACTTCCGATTGTTAATTCTTTGATCCTGGCTAGGTTCTCTATATATTCTCTACCCTCTTTCAAAATATCAATTTTAGCATCTGGTGCAGCAAAAATTGCTTTTATTCGCCGGCCTGGATTAACCTTCATTTCATTTCTGATATTTCTTACTGATTTAATAACACTCATTACCAGCTCCATTTTTTCTTCAGCCTCAGCGTCTAAACTACTTTCTTCTTTGGCTGGATACTGAGCCCTCATAATGGTTCCTTCTGTTCCAGGCAGTTTCTGCCAGATCTCTTCTGTGATAAAAGGCATTACAGGGTGTAATAATCTAAGCAGACTCTCTAAAGTATTAAGTGCATAGTACTGAGCAGTTAATTTTGCCTGAGGGTCTTGATCCTGATATAATCTTGCTTTTAGAAGTTCAATATACCAGTCACAAAATTCATTCCAAATGAAATCATAGAGGGAGTTTGACATTTCACCAAAATTATACTTTTCTAATGCTTCATCAATTTCTCCTGCTACTGTATTTAGACGGCTCTGCATCCAGTTGTCAGCAAGTGTTGGTTTAAGATCCTGCTCCTCAACATCAGCTAGATCGAAGTCCTCTAAATTCATCAGCACAAAACGGGAGGCATTCCAGATCTTGTTGGCGAAATTGCGGCTGGCCTCAAGTCTTTCTTCTCTAAAACGCATATCATTACCAGGTGTATTACCTGTAATTAAGGTAAAGCGCAGTGCATCGGCTCCAAATTGATCTATAATATCTAGAGGATCAATTCCATTACCCAAGGATTTACTCATCTTTCTTCCCTGAGCATCACGAATCAAACCGTGGATGTAGATATCTGAAAAAGGTTTTTCATCCTGGAATTTAAGTCCCATAAAGATCATCCGGGCCACCCAGAAGAAAATAATATCTCTACCTGTTACTAAAACATCAGTCGGATAAAAACTTTCCAGATCATCTGTGTCTTCCGGCCAGCCTAAAGTTGAAAATGGCCAGAGTGCAGATGAAAACCAGGTATCTAATACGTCTTCATCCTGACGCAGGTTGCTGCTGCCGCAGTTAGGACAGCTTTCAGGTTCTTCCTTGCTAACTATTACCTCATCACAGTCATTACAGTAATAAACTGGAATCCGGTGGCCCCACCAGAGCTGACGGGAAATACACCAGTCGCGGATGTTGTTCATCCAGTTCATATAGACTTTAGAGAAGCGGTCAGGCACAAAGTTAATGTCACTCTCTTCTACTGCCTCAATCGCTGGTTCTGCCAGCGGCTGCATCTTAACAAACCACTGTTTTGAAATTAAGGGTTCAATTACTGTATCACAGCGGTAGCATTCTCCAACATTATGCATGTGGTCTTCAATTTTTACCAAGAGACCTTCTTTTTCAAGATCTTCAATTACCTTTTTTCGGGCTTGATAGCGGTCGAGACCGGCATAAGCTTCTCCAGCTGCTTCTGTCATCTGAGCGTCTTCATCAATAACTTCTACAATCTCTAAATCATTACGGCGTCCGATTTCAAAGTCATTCGGGTCATGAGCCGGAGTAACTTTAACCATTCCTGTTCCAAATTCACTATCTACATATTCATCAGCTATAATTTCAATTTCTCTATTAACTAGTGGTACAATCACCTTTTCGCCAACCAGATCTTTGTAGCGCTCATCAGATGGATGAACTGCAATTGCAGTATCTCCAAGCATTGTTTCCGGTCTGGTGGTAGCGATAGTAATATATCCTTCTCGATCTTTATATGGATATTTGTAATGATAAAACTTACCTTCTGTTTCCTGATGCTCAACCTCAATATCACTTAGAGTTGTGTGGCAGCTTGGACACCAGTTAACAATATAGTCTCCCTGATAAATTAATCCTTCCTCATATAATTTGATAAAAACTTCTTCTACAGCATCTGAGCAGCCCTCATCAAGGGTAAATCTTTCACGTGACCAGTCACAGGAAGAACCCATTTTTTTAAGTTGATTTGTAATTCTAGTTCCATATTCTTCTTTCCATTCCCAGGCTTTTTCTAAGAATTCATTTCTTGTAATATCTTCTTTTTCAATTCCTTCATCCCGTAGTTTATCTACAACCTTAACCTCAGTTGCAATACTTGCGTGATCAGTACCAGGCAGCCATAAAGAACGATAACCCTGCATTCTCTTCCAGCGGGTTAAAATATCCTGTAAGGTGTTATCTAAAGCATGTCCCATATGTAATTGGCCTGTAATATTTGGGGGCGGCATTACAATACTAAAAGTCCCCTTCTCATCTTCTATTTCTTCTCTTGGTGCAAAATAATTGTTTTCCAGCCAGTAATCATACCATTTATCTTCACTTTTAGCTGGATCATAAGTTTTTTCTAAATTTTCCACATTAATTCCCTCCGTTGTCACCAACTCTTCATTTTATAACAGATTTTGAGTTAGTATTATTTTTTAAAAATAAAAAAGCTCCTCCATCCAGTTAAGGACGAAAGAGCATTAAATTCGCGGTACCACCTTAGTTCTCCTTGTTAATCCAAGAAGCTCTCATTTTTTAACGACTGCTTTGCCGTTACTGATTACTTAAACAAAATAAAATTAAGAAATTCAATATTTTAGTTCACCAGTAAAACTCAGAGACGACTTCATTTTCTTTAACTGCCGGAATCTTTCAGCCGCTGGACTCCGTTCTCTTTCAGCTGCAGGAAAATTACTACTTCTCATCTTAGTTTTTAATTATTCAGCTATCGTTATTATAATATCTTATTAAGCGGTCTTCTGTCAAGAATTAAAATCTCCAAAACTTATTTTACACTATGAATCCAGCAATCAAAAATATATTAATTAATTATTAATTAATTCAAACTCTATCCCAGCCTCTTTAAACTGAGGGGTTATTTTTTCTGCTGGCCCAACTATAACAGTGAATATAATCTCTGGATACAGTTCTTCTGCAAAAATCTTCTGTACTTCAGAAGCTTCAAGCCCATTATACTGTTTGATAAAATCATTTAGATAGTTCTCTGAGTTATTATTATATTCTTTTTGATAAACTATTTCATTTAAGACATCGATCTGATGCTGATATGCCTTGGGAAAAATTGCATTATATAAATTGATATTTTCAAATAGTTCCTGCTCTTTAAAAGGTTGATCCCCTGTTTTTATTTTTTTCACTTCTTCTTTAACCGCTTTCATTCCCAGCAGAGCTTTTTGGGGCTCCAGGCTTAAATTAATATAATAAGCGCCCCCAAAATCATGATATTGAGTCTGAGCGTTAATTCCATAGACATAACCTTTGTCACTGCGCAAATTTTCCATCAGGCGGCTGTTAAATGAACCACCACCAAAAATTCTATTCCCCATCATAAAAGGAATTCTTTTAGGAAATTTACTGCTGTAGAAATTATATCCCATTCTCATATTGGCCTGGGTTGCATCAGTTTTATTGACAACTATAATTTTTTGATGCAATTTCGGCTGAACATTTACGTATTTTTCACTAAATTCTTTTTTACTATTTCTCCAATCAGAAAAATTATTTTGTAGTTCTTTTTTTATTTCTTCTAATTTGAAATCTCCACTGATAGCAATGACAATGTCTTCTGGATTAACAAGCTGTTGATAATAATTATTTACTTCTTTTGAATTAACTTGGTCCAAAAAATCAAGAATTAAATTGTAATTATAATTATAACCATAAGGGTGTTCTCCATATAAATTTTTGAAAAAATACATATTTAAAAGCGAAGAATCATTATAAAACTGCTGTTTATAAAACTGCTTTGATTCATTAACAGTTCTCTCAAAATGCTTTCCTTCAAATTTAGGTCTTCTCAACACTTCATTTAAGAGTGAGATAAGTTTAGTGCTTTCAGTTTTAAGAGAGTTACCCCGAATAGAGATCCGATCAGAGCCGACACTTAAATTTAAGGATAAAGCATTGAGTTCCTTAAAAAGTGAAAGTTCTCTTTCAGTATAGTTTTCTGTTGCTAAAAGCATAGTCTCTGTCATTAAAGATGTTATGCCTGCATTATTTTTATTTTCGTTAATTTTACCACCTTCAATGTATCCCTGTACTTCAAAAATTGGCAGGCTTTTGTCCTGAGCTAAATAAAATTTCATTCCATTATCTAATTTAAAAAGCTGATAGTCGGGCACTTCAATCTCAGGTTTTTTGTTGACTACATCTGCCAGCTCTCTAAAAAATTCTGGACTAAAATTTTGATTTTGAGCAGCCGTACTTAAAGTTAATAAAAATAAGATAATTAATGTGTAAAAGATAATTTTATTTACTTTTTTCACTGTTGAGCACCGCCTTTATTTTCAGGTAAAATATAGCCTTTTGTCCGCTGACTATTATTAAAATATTTTT
The DNA here is from genome assembly GCF_000350165.1 of Halanaerobium saccharolyticum subsp. saccharolyticum DSM 6643. Taxonomy (NCBI): domain Bacteria; kingdom Bacillati; phylum Bacillota; class Clostridia; order Halanaerobiales; family Halanaerobiaceae; genus Halanaerobium; species Halanaerobium saccharolyticum. The sequence goes on along the minus strand of NZ_CAUI01000005.1, from coordinate 579,649 downwards.
GAGCAACTTGAACAACATCTTCTTTATTTAAATTATTAAGATACTCAATTTTAGCTTCAATTAGATCCGGTCTATTAAAACGCAGTTCGTTTAGGGCATAATTAGAAGCGGCTGAATTAATGTTTTTTTGAGAGAATATTAATGATTTTTGATAATGTTTTTTTACTATTTCAAATTCTTGAGCAGTTATTCCTTCTTCAAAAATTTTCTGCAGCTCTTTATCAAAAGCCTGCTGAGCCTTTTCTACCAGATTCTGGTTTGAAGGAATAAAATAAATTAAGGCAAAAGATTCTGTGCGCAGTGGATACATAAAAGCACCACTATTTAAAATAATCCCAGCTTCTTTTTGCAATTTTTCTTTTAGACGTGAACTCTGATTATTTGCCAGTATATCAAGAAAAATTTCTAAGGCAGTGAGGTCTAAATTATCAGCTGCTGGTATTTTGTAAAGCTGAAGAGCATAAGGAATATTTGTGTTTAAATGAACTGTATGGGTTTTCTCAGCCAGCTGCTCTGGCAGCTCAAATTCTCTACGCTTTAACTTCTGTGGCTGATAATCAGCATAATATTTTTCAGCAAATTTTTTTACCTGTTTTACTTCCGCATCACCACTGACAACAACTAATGCATTATTAGGAGAATAATAACGCTGATAGTAACTTTTTAATTCTGATGTGGAAATACTATTAATATCATCCATCCAACCTATAACGTTATGCTCTAAATAACTATCTTGAAAAGCATGTGCTTTAATTTCTTCAAAACCGCGAGCAAATATATTATTTTCTGTTCTCATTCTTCTTTCTTGTTTAATAACTTCACGTTCTCTGTTAATTTCCTGATCATTGAATCTTAAATTATGCATTCTATCTGATTCTAAAGCCATTACCAGCTCCAAGGTAGAAGATGGCACTTCATGATAGTAATAAGTATAATCAAAACTTGTAGCAGCATTGAGCTGACCACCAACCGATGAAATCAAATCATCAATTTCACCATCAGGAACATTTTTTGTTCCTAAAAACATCAGGTGCTCTAAAAAATGAGAAATCCCAGTTTGGCCATCCTTTTCGTCTATGGAACCTACATTATAATAAATTGAATACTTGATTAGAGGAATTGAATGATCAGGAAAAACCATAAACTCTAAACCATTATCCAGTTTAAAACTCTGATATTCTGGCTGTTCTAATTGTATTTCTGCTGAAGTTGATACTGAAAAAATTAAAGTTATTACTATAATGGGGATTAAAATTAATAGTTTTTTATTTATTGGCATTAATTTATTTAGATTTTTATTCAATTTTATCTACCTCCTTTAAATATGTTAAAGCCTTAGCTAGGTCTTTTGGGTAATTTAGGTTAAAAAATAATTTTTCTAAATCAAAATTTCTTTTTAGTAATTCCTCACTGATCACCTTTTTACTGCTATTATTATAGAAAGATTTAATTTTTAAATTATCATTCAGAATTTCAGCTTTAATTTTTGTAAGTAATGACTGCTGATAAATAGCAGCTAAAGGTTCCAAGTAATTATTATATCGGGGAACAATTATTTCTTTTTTGGGTGTATTCTTATTTCTTCCTTTAAAAAACTAAAATATTGATTATTTAAAAAAGGCATATCACAACCACAGATAAAATTATATCTGCTCTTAGAAAAATAAAGACCGGTATAAATTCCAGCCAGAGGCCCCTTATTCTGAAAAATGTCTTCTCTTATTTCTGCGTCTTTAAGAAAAGAATATTCAGTTTTTGAGCCCACAACTATAACCTTCTTGAAATTCTGATCTAAATTCCTATAAATGTATTCAATTAATTTCATTCCAGCAAAAGAAATCAAAGCCTTATCACTACCAAAACGTCTGCTCTGACCTCCTGCTAAAAGTATTGCATTTATATTAGGCATATAACCTTCCTTTATCTATCTTCAAGTACATGCTCAAGACCCTGACCAAAAAGACACATAACATGGTCATCGTCAAGTGAATAATAGACTGAGCGTCCTTCTTTACGATACTTAACCAGTTTATTATTTCTTAATACCCGCAGCTGGTGAGATATAGCCGAGGCACTCATATCAAGCAATTCCGAAAGATCACAAACACATAATTCTCGCTCTTTTAATGCATAAAGAATCTTGATTCGAGTTGGATCTCCCATGGTTTTAAATAATTCTGCCAGATCATAGACAACATCATCTTTAAGAGTCTTTTCCTTCATCAACTGAACTACCTGATTATTTGGGTCAAAAACCTCGCATATATCACATATTTTCTTATCTTTAAGTTCTGCTTTCATATTATCCACTCCAGTTAAGTATCTTCTATTAAATAATTTCTAAATATCCTCTGTTTTTAAAATTCTCATTACATTAAATACAGCCATTAAAGCAACTCCAACATCCGCAAACACTGCTGCCCACATTGAAGCCATTCCAAAAATACTTAAAATCATAACTACAGCTTTGATAGAAAGAGCCATAATAATATTCTGCCAAACAAGCTTTTTTGTCTTGGCGGCAATTTTTAAGGCAGTAACAATTTTTGAAGGTTCATCTGTCATTAAAACAACATCAGCTGCTTCAATTGCTGCATCTGATCCAAGTCCGCCCATAGCTATTCCCAGATCAGAGCGAGCCAGCACAGGTGCATCATTAATACCATCACCAACAAATGCTAATTTTTTTGATTTACTTAAAAGCTCTTCTACTTTTTCAACTTTTTGATCAGGTAATAATTCTGCATAGAAATTATCTAAACCAAGTTGGGAAGCAACTTCCGCCGCAGTTGAATTATTATCACCAGTCAGAATCGATAAATTATCAATACCAAAAGCTTTAAGTGCAGAAACTGTAGATTCTGCATCTGCTTTTAATTGATCAGAAATTACAATAGAAGCTAAAAACTCTCCATTTTTTGCTAAATAGATCGCAGTACCTGTACTTTTAACTTTTTTGAAGTCAATATTATTTTTCTGCATAAGTCTCTCATTTCCTGCTAAAATATGATTATTATCTAAAACAGCCTTAATACCTGCTCCTGAAATTTCTTGATAATCACTTTCAGCAGAATGTTTTGTATAATCATCTGCAGCCGCTACAATCGATTGAGCTATTGGATGATTTGAAAACTGCTCAACCTCTGCAGCTATTTTAAGTATTTGCTGACGACTGTAATTGCTGTGAATATTAACTTCTGTTACTTTGAAGTTACCTTCTGTTATTGTTCCTGTCTTATCAAATACTATTGTATCAAGCTCGTTTAAGGCTTCAAGGTAGTTTCCACCTTTAACTAGAATTCCATTTTTTGAAGCAAGTCCAATTCCACCAAAGAAACCAAGTGGAATTGAAACCACAAGCGCACAGGGGCAGGAAACAACTAAAAAGATTAAAGCTCTATAAAACCACTGACTAAAAGCTGCCCCGGTAAATAGTGGTGGCAACAGGGCAACTAAAGCTGCTGTTAAAACTACAAAAGGAGTATAATAACGAGCAAATTTACTGATAAACTGCTCTGTTGGAGCTTTTTTGGAGCTGGCATTTTCTACAAGTTCTAATATTTTTTTTACAGTAGAATCTTTATACTCTTTGGTCACTCTAACTGTTATTAATTTATTTAAATTAATCATTCCACTTAAAACTTGATCCCCTTCTGCCACATCTTTAGGCAGTGCTTCTCCTGTCAGAGCTGATGTTTCCAGTGCTGTTTCTCCACTTACTATTTCACCATCAACAGGAATTTTTTCACCGGCTTTAACTGCAATTAAATCTCCAATTTTTAATTTTTCAGGTTTTATTTCTATAATTTTCTCATCTTTAATCAAATTTGCAGACTCAGCTTTAATATCCATTAAATCTTTAATTGAGCGCCGAGAATTATTAACTGCTCTTTCCTGAAACAATTCACCAACCATGTAAAAGAGCATTACAGCTACTGCTTCTGGATATTCTCTAATCCCAAAGGCACCTAAGGTTGCAATAACCATTAAAAAATTTTCATCAAAAATTTGACCCTGACCAATATTAAAAAAAGCTGCTTTAAGGACCGGATAACCTATCAAAAAATATGCTGTTATGTAAGCAGGGAGAGCTAAACTACTAAAAATTGTATTGTTAAAAACATTAAGATGGGAAAAACTAAGGGCAAAAGCAAAAAATAAAGCCCCTATAAAAATATTTTTCTTTTGCCAGAGATAAGATTTGAGTGATGATTTTTCTGCCTGATTATCAGCTTTAGGCTCAGATTTATCTCTAACCTTAACTCCTGGTTCTATTCTATCTGAAATTTTTTGTAATTCTTCCTTTATTTTTTCTAATTTTGCATCTTCAGCTGCCACTTTCAAAGTAGATGTTGCAAAATTTAGTTCTACCTTTTCCATTCCATCAAGCTTTTTAACCTGATCTTCTATTTTCAAGGCACAATTAGAACAATTTAAACCTTCAAGTTCAAATTCTTTTTCATTTTTTTTTGTCTTCTTTTTCATCGTATTTTGCATTTTTTACACCTCAGTTTTATATTTATTATATATGAACAATTATTCAAATGTTTGTTGGATTAATTATAGAATATTTACTGAGTACTGTCAAGATGAAAATAGAATTTATCAGTTAAAAATTAATCTGACTTTAAATAAACAAAACCTGTAGATCTATTATCCACAGGTTAGTAAATTTATATATTCATTTTTATGTTTGAAATTTCTTTAATTATTTGGACTATTTTTTGAGATAAAATCTAATACTTCATCTAAATTTGGAAGTGCCTCTTTAGCTCCTTTGCTGGTTACAGAAATTGCAGCAACAGCATTAGCAAATCTCATTAAATCTTTCAAATTTAAATCATTTAGATAAGCTGTTAAAAATCCGCCGGCAAATGCATCTCCAGCACCTGTTGTATCGACAACTTCAACCTTAAAGCCAGGACTAATTATTTCTTCTCCTTTAGCTGTTTTTAAAAGACTACCCTCTTTACCTTTTTTATAAACAACCATTTCACATCCTAATTCCAAAAATATATCTAAACCTTTTTCACTATTATTAACTAAATCATTATACTCTACTCTATTTAAAAATAATATATCAGTTTCTCTTAAAATATATTCAATTTCTTCTAAACCTTTAGAAGATATTAAAGTTCCAGGATCAAATGAAACTATTAAATTATTTTCTCTGGCATATGAAAGCAGTGTCGGAACAATAGATAATAAAGGATTACTCATATGTAAAACTTTTGTTTTACTTAGATAATCCTGATCAAAGTCTTCCTTTTTTGTTTGAAGATTTGCTCCTAAATAACTTAAGAGTCTTCTTTCTCCATCATTATCTATAATAGCAAATACTGTGCCTGATAAATAGCCCTCTTTTTTATTAACTTTGGATACATCTACACCTTCATTTTGAAGACGATCAATTAATTCTTTACCGTTATAATCATCACCTATACTTCCAATATAAGCTGTATTTTTCCCTAAACGGGCTAGAGTTACAGCTACATTAGTAGCTGCACCTCCACAAAATTTTTCTAAATTATATATTGGTAATTCTTCATCAATATCAGGAAGTCTATCCATTCTTCCTATATAATCTACATTGATATCTCCAAAACAAATTACATCAAATTTAGAATCCATTTAATCTAACCTTCTTCCATAAAATCTTTATCTTAGTTTATTTACTATTTCCATTAATCTTTTTACTCTTTCTACATCAACAGGATTCCACCAAACACCATCTTCTTTTAAATACGAACCTACAACTGCACCACTGGCAATTTCTAATATTTTCTTGGCATTATTATCATTAAGACCGCTTCCAACAATAACTGGAAGTTGTGTGTTATTACTAATCCCTATCAATTCATCTAAAGAAGTTTCATCTCCTGTTCTACTTCCAGTTGCAATTAATATATCTGCATCAAAAAATATATTATCTCTTGTTTGCTCTGCTAAAGATCTGTCTGCTACTATAGAATGGCTTCCATGTTTAACATGAACATCAGCTAAAACTCTAATGTCTTCACCGTGTAACATTTTTTTATAACGCATAGCTTCAGCAGAAGCACCTTCTAAAATTCCTTCATTAGCAACATAAGCATTAACCCATTGATTACATCTAACCCAATCTGCATTTGTTGCTTTTGCTGCTGCTAAAGACTGAATAACTCCATTTGCTAAAAAATTGAATCCAAATGGTAAATCAACTTCTTTTGTTACTTCATTTGCCAAAACAGTTAATGCTGCAACAGTTTCATAACCAATATCTTCTGGTTTAGAAAAAGGAACATCCCAGGCGTTTTCAAACATTAAGCCATCAACCCCACCTGCTTTTAAAGCTTTAGCATCATTAATTGAAAACTCTATAATTTCTTCCATGCTTTCACCATTATATCTTGGAGCTCCTGGTAATGCTTTAGTGTGTATCATACCAATAATTGCTTTTTCTTTTCCAAAAATATTTTTAACTGGATTCTTTTTTTGTGGTAAAATTCCTATATCAGCCATTTTGTTCTCCCCTTTTATTATCTACTAATATTTTGCTTTTTTAATTTAATATTATTAACAAGAACTGCTAATAAAATTACTAAACCTTTAACCATCATCTGATTATATGAAGAAACATTCAATAAATTTAAACCATTTCCTAAAATACCTATAATTGCAACACCGATAAATGTTCCAGACACACTACCAATTCCACCTGCAAAGCTTGTACCACCTAATATAACAGCAGCAATAGCATCTAATTCTGCACCATCACCTGCATTAGGAGAACCGGTTGAGAGTCTTGAAGCTAAAATAATACCACTAATTGCTGTTAAAAAACCTGCAGAAGTATATACATAAATTATAGTTCTATCAATATTTACACCACAAAGTCGAGCAGCTTCTTCATTTCCACCAACTGAATAAATATGTCTACCAAATTTAGTTTTCTTTAGCACAATATGTCCAATTATCCCAATAAAAATTGCAATAATTACAGGAATCGGAATAGGTCCTAAATAACCTCTACCTATAACTCTAAAAAGTTCATTTGAGACATAAATTGGTCTTCCAGATGTATAAACAAAACTTAAACCTCTTAAAATAGTCATTAAAGCTAAAGTTACAATAAAAGGAGGAATATTTTGTTTTGAAACCATCAAACCTGTAAAAGAACCTACTAAAGCACCTACTATTAGTGTTAAAATTATTGCTATCATTATTGGTAAACCCATGTTCATTATTAAACCGGCTGCTACAGTACCAGTTAAAGCAACTAAAGCACCAGCACTCAAATCAATTCCTTTTGTAATGATGATATAGGTCATTCCAACAGCTATTATTCCATTTATCGAAGCTTGTCTTGCTACATTTAATAAATTAGAAAATGTCAAAAATCTATCTGACATAAATGTCATAAATACAAATAATATTATTAATCCTAAAGCTGCACTACCTTTTTCACCAAAAAAGTTTTTTATTCTATCTTTAAATGATATTTTATTTTCTAACTGATTCATTAATTAACTACACCTCCAAAGGCAAGCTTAAGAATATTTTCTTCTGTTTGTTTTTTTCCTTCTAAAAATCCAGAGATTTTTCCTTCTCGCATGACCATAATTCGATCACTCATTGCTAATAACTCAGGGTTTTCAGATGAAATCATTATTATGCTAATACCCTTAGCTACTAATTCACCCATTAATTCGTAAATTTCGGATTTAGCACCCACATCAATTCCTCGTGTTGGCTCATCCATAATCAAAATCTCTGGTGCCAGCAATATCCATCTTGCAATAATTGCTTTTTGCTGATTTCCTCCACTCAACTTATCAATTTTTTGGCGTAAGGAAGGTGTTTTAACATTCAAGCGATCTACCAAAGCATCGGCAGCAATTTCTTCAGATTTATTATCTATTAGAACACTGTATTTTCTATCTATTAAATCTAAACCTGGCAAGGTAATGTTTTCTTTTACACTCATAGTTTTTATAATTCCAGTACCTTTTCTATCTTCAGAAATCAATCCCAAACCAAGGTCAATAGCATTTTGAGGATTAGAAATTTTAACTTTATGTCCATTCAAAATTATTTCTCCATTATCAAAATTTCTTAAACCAAATATAGTTTCCATCACTTCAGTTCTTTGGCTTCCTACAAGTCCACCTACACCTAAAATCTCACCTTTTTTTAATTCAAAATTAATATCTTCAAATTTATTTTGAGCTGATAGATTTTGAACTTTTAATATAGTATCACCTATTTTAACTTCTTTTTTTGGAAAAAGATCAGTAACTTCTTTTCCTACCATTAAATTTACAAGTTGATCTTTATTTTTTATCTCATCAATTTTAAGAGTTTTTATCTTTTTACCGTTTCTTAAGACAGTAACTCGATTAGCAATTTCAAAAATCTCTTCTAATCTATGTGATATATAAATAATTGTAACTCCCTGTTTTTTTAGATCTTCTATTATTTCAAATAAAATTTCAGTTTCTTTATTACTAATTGAAGAAGTAGGCTCATCCATTATTAATATATCAGCATCTAAAGAAATGGCTCTTGCAATTTCAATCATCTGTTGTTGGGCAATACTAAGATTTTTAACAAGTATTTCAGGCGAAATATCTAACTTAATTTTTTCAAATATTTTTCTGACTTCATTCATCATCTCTTTATCTTTGACAATATTACTTTTATTATAGACTTTTTCATTACCCATAAATATATTTTGAGCAACAGTTAAATCTGGAAATAAAGTAAGTTCCTGATAAATAGCGCTAATACCTAAACTTTTTGCCTTTGTAGGATTAAGTTTTTTTACTTCATTGCCTCTATAAAAAACTTTACCGTGTGTTTTTTGATATGCACCGGTAAGAACTTTGATTAATGTTGATTTTCCAGCACCATTTTCTCCAATCAAAGCATGAATTTCTCCTTCTATCAAATCAAAACTGATATCATCTAAAGCTTTTACACCTGGAAAATATTTAGAAAGTCCTTCTAATCTTAATATTTCGTTATCCATAATTTCACCCTATCTTTTTTTATAATTACATTCCTTAATAATTATAACTTTAATATTTTTCTCTAATTTATAATTTATTGAAGGATTTTGTAATACTGTATAGAAATTATATATTAAGTGATTTAATAAATCCTTCTTAGTGGCATTTAATCGTCGCCAAACAATTTGCCACTAAGTAAGGATTTAAATTTTATTTTAGTTTAAAAACTCATCAACATTTTCTTCATCATATAATAATACTGGAACAGGAATTAATGGCTCTATTTCATTTCCATTAATTTTTTCAACAAGTGCATTTAATGCTCTTCTACCCATTTCTTTTGGCTGCTGCTGAATCATAGCCAAAATTCTACCATCTTTAATTCCATCCGCTGCTTCAGGAGTTAAATCAAAACCTACAATTTTAACACCTTCTGCTCTAGCTGATTCAAGTGCAGATTTTGCACCAAGAACACTATTTTCTGCAGTAGAATAAATAATATCAACATCAGGGTTTGACTGCAAAATATTTTCTACAGTGTTCATAGATTCTTCTCTATCATAACCTGGTTGTGGTTGTAAAATTTCAACATTCCCCATACCTTCTAGAGCCTTTTCAAAACCTGCCACTCGCTGCTGCTGAATATTTGATTCTAACCAACTTACAATAGCAACTTTAGCATTTCCATCTAATTCATTTTCTATATATTTTCTAGTATACTGACCTAATTGCTCACCAGCATCTTCATTTAAAGTACCAACAAATGAATCAACTTTATCTGTTTCTAATTTCATATCAATTGTCACTATAGGCATCTGTTCAGCCGCCTCATTAACAGCTGGAACAATAGCCGCAGGGTCTGTACCGATAACAATAAGACCATCTACACCCATTACCATATAATCTTCAATTGCAGAAACCTGTTCCTGTGCATTAACATTGGGATCGTTTGTAAAAAGTTCTACTCCATGTTCTGCAGCCGCTTCTTTTATTCCTTCATCAATATCAATAAAAAACTGGTGTCTTAAAGTAACAGTTGTAACTCCAACAGTTAACTGGTCATCTTGAGCAGCTATCGATACATTCATTCCTAAAATCATAAAACTAACTAACAATAAAATTAACATTTTCTTTTTCATATTATCTCTCCTTTTAGTTTTATTATTCAAAAATTTACTGAAGATTATAAGTTTATCCCCTCCCTGCATCTTACTAATTCATTTGACTAAACAACAATTTTTGGTTCTATAATAAATATCCAGACTAAAATTTAATTAATCTGCATATAAATTAACTTTTTTATAAAATCTTTTTAATTACGATTTAATCTAATTGAGTATTTATATTTATCAGCTCTATAATGCATTTTAACAAACTCGAATGCTTCATTGTTATCTGTAAAAGTGATTCTTTCTAAAATAAGTAGTGGGAAATCTTTTTTTATCCCTAGTAATTTGCTTACATAAGGATCAGATATACCACCTTCTAAAGTTTCATCGGCATGGCTTATAGTTATGTTATATTTTTCTATAATATCATAAAGTGACGTCTCATTATCCATATTTTTAATTTCATGTACTGCTTTTTGATCTAAGATATTAGTATCTAAATAACAATCATGAATTCCAACTGCTTCTCCATTTATTAATCTTAATCTTTTGACATTTAAAAAAACAGTTTTGGAATTTGCACCTAATTTTTCTGCTATTTCTGAATCAATTAATTTCTCAATACTAATTATTTTTGATTCAGGATTTAAGCCTTTAGACTCTATATCTTCTGTAAAACTTGTTAAATTTGGCAACTCATGTGATAATTTAGGAAACGAAACATAAGTTCCTTTCCCTTGTTTTTTCTTAACAAGTCCCTCATTTTCTAATTCTTTAACAGCCTGTCTCACTGTAATTCTACTAACTTCAAACTGTTTTTGAAGTTCTTTTTCTGAAGGTATAATATCTCCTGGTTTCCAATCTTTTTCTTTTATCTTATTTTCTATAATATTTTTTAATTGAATATACAGTGGTAAATGATCATTTCTATCGACTTTCATAAATAAACGCCCTCCTTGTATTTAATTATTATGTCATTATAACGTCTCTATGTTTATATAATACTTCATTTTTCTATTAAAGTCAATATATTTTCAATATTTTTATAATTAAACTATTTATTTAAATCATTAAGACTGAGGGCAATTATTTTTATATAATCAATATATTGATCAAGATCTAGATATTCATTGATTCCATGTGCTTGTTTTATACTCCCTGGTCCAAACATTAATGTCGGCACCTTAGAATAATTTTGAAGTAAGCGAGCATCACAACCATATTCAGAACCACTAATTAAAGACTCCTCTTTCCTGATTTTCTTGAAATTATCACTAAATATTTGCAAAAAACCTTTTTTGCTTTTCATTTCAAAAGGACTGCCTTCCTGATATTTTGTTAACTTAGGCTTGTGATCTTTTAGCCATGCATCACCATTGGATATTAAATTGATTCTATCAATTATTTCTTTTTCAACTTTTGAACCCAGACCATTTTCATCCGCATCAGTTGGTAAAAAATGAATACCAAAATCCAGTCTGCAATTATCAGGAACTACTGAACCTGCAGTTCCGCCATTAATTGTACCAAAATTTATAGTTGGAGGTGGCAGAATTGAATCTCTTTTTTCAAGAAGCCACTCTTTTTCAAGTTCTTTTAATCCATCCATAACTTTAATAGTTTTCTCTATAGCATTAACACCAAGCCATTTCAAGCCTGAATGTAAAGATTTTCCTTCTATATCCATTTTAAAAAATACCCATCCCATATGAGCTTTCATCAGTTTCAGTTCAGTTGGCTCAGCTACAATTGCTAAATCAGCTTTGTATCCTTTATCAACACAAGCAAGAGTTCCATTGCCTCCCCCTTCTTCATCAACAACACTTTCTATAATTATATCGCCTTTAATGTCACAATTTAATTTAATTAATACTTCAACAGCCAAAATCAGGGCTGCTAGCCCACCTTTCATATCACAGGAGCCTCGTCCATATATTTTATTATCAATGATTATTGGATCTAAAGGGTGTGAAAACCACTTATCTATGCTAGCAAAGGGCATTGTATCAATATGTCCATTTAAAATAACAGATTTATAATTCTCTTTATCTTCCCCTTTTAAAATCCCTACAACATTTGGCCTATTTTTATAATTATGACCCAAAGAAGACTCTTTATATTTTTTGAGTTTATTATTATCTGGTTCAAAAACCTCTATATCTAATCCCAATTCTTTAAATTTAGAAATTATTATTTCTTGACCATTCTTTTCATTTCCTCCATCAAGACCATGATTGATATTTGTTGTATCTTTAGAAATTAAGGTTTTTAAAAAATCTATAAAAACATCTTTATTTTCCTCTATATAATTTATTATTTTTTTAGATTTCATAATCTAGTCCTCTTTTCTTAATTATTAGCTAACCATCTAACTGCCTGCTGCCAAAAAACAGAATAATATTCCCATTCACAGAATTCTGGAGAACCCCAATGTGGAGCACAATCAGATGCAAAGGCCATAGTTCTACCTTCACCAAATTCTGCTACTGATATAATTGGATCACCATCATATTCCGCCAGCAGTTTTGCATCTTCTTTTAATTCTAATTTATTATAACCCAAAAAATAAGGCCATTTTTTAGGTATATTTTTTGTTATTGGATGATTAATATCTGATAACTCTAAATTGAAGCCTTCTGGAACTTCTTTACGATCATCATATGCTGACATTTTAATTGGTAGTATTTCTTCAATCTCTGTATTATGATACCGACCTTTAGCATCTATTCCTTGGAAAGTCAGATAGCCTCCAATCATACATAAAGAACCACCATTATAAACAAAATCTTTAATTAACTTTATTCTATTAGGCATTCTAATTGATTGTTGAAAAGTTTCGGGTGACAAAAGTAAAGAATCTGCTCCTACATCACTCAGTATTATAACATCAAATTCATTCAATGCTTCTTTAGATTTTGGGAATTCAGCTGGAACTTTGTGAGATGGCAGATAAACAAAATCAAATTCTGATGTATTTAATGCTTGTTTAATCCACTTTACAGCTTCCTCATATATTCCTATTGAAAAAAAATTGAACCCTTTACCTTCAGTAATATTCGAATGCCAGGACTCTCCCGCAAATAATATTTTTGTTTTTTTCATAATTTCACCTCTAATTGAAATTTAAAGTTATGACAAAATAACGTTATAACCTTATAACAATACTATATAACTTATATTTATTAATGTCAAGAATTTTCATACTCTTTAATTTATAACGCATTTTAAAATTTCTGTCCTGGCTTATTATTTTACATAAAAAAACTCCCCACTAAATTAATAATGAGGAGTAGTATTTATATTAAATTTTAACGATGAATATAATCTAGTGGATTTTCCGGACGTCCATTAACCTGCACTTCAAAATGCAAGTGTGGCCCTGTAGAATTCCCAGTGTTACCGGAACGAGATATAACCTCACCTCTGCCAACTGATTCGCCAACTCTAACTAATAATTTAGAGTTATGGGCATAAAGTGTTCTTAATCCTTTTTGGTGTTCAACAATTACAACATAACCATATCCATTAGCCCAACCACTGTAGACAACTCTACCAGAACTAACGGCTCTAATTGGACTACCCATTGGAGCTGCAAAATCAATCCCTTCATGTATTCTACCCCAGCGAGGTCCATAATATGAAGTTATACGTGTATTTATAGGATACATGAATTTCTGATCCAGACGATCTCGATAGCTGAATTCTGGTTTAGCGCCCCTTAAAATTAATTCCTGATCTATTTTTAAATTTGAAGGATTATCTAAATTGTTATCTTTCATAATAGTTTCTTTTTTAAGTTTAAATTTACTGGCTATACTACCTAGACTTTCTCCAGGTGAAACTCGATATAGAATTCCTTTAATAGGTAAAACTTTAAACTCCTGCCCAGGTTTGATGCTGTTCATATTACTAATATTATTAGCACCAATCAGTGAATCAATATTTAAATTATGCTTATGAGCTATATCCCATAAGGTTTCTCCACTTTCAACAGTATGTACCTTGACTCTCTCAATCAATGGTTTTTTCTGAATTTTCTCGAAAGTTCTATCCAAATTCTCTTTTTTCTTACCCTGATCATTATTTTTATCTCTAGAATTATCTAGATTAATACTTCTATCTAAATTTTTTTCATTCTCATTTTTTCTATTGATATTCGAATTATTTGTTAAATTAGAATTAACATTTTTTGTGTTATTTTGATTGATAACTTTAGGCTGAATATTAGTCTGTGACATTCTTCCACCTACATTCATTGAATTACTGTAGGCCGAAAAAGTAAGTAAAATAAATATGATTAAAAACCCAGTTAAACGTTCTCGTCTTCTCAATTTCTCCTCCACCTTTTTGATCAGTTATAAAAATTAATTAAACTTGTTACCTATTTAACATTATAACAGAAATTTGCTTCTATTTAAAGATTATTCTAACAAAATTAAAAAGAATATTTAAAATAACTAATATAAAACAATATTCATCTTATTTTTTTAGATTTTATAAAGGAATCAGAACATTTAAAGAGAAATAATAGCTTAAGGAACAATATTAAATATAGAAAGGATGATAAAATGTTTAATCTTGTCTTATATTACTATCCAACCTGCCCTTATTGTCGAAAAGTTACAAGATTAATTGATAAACATAACTTAGAAGAAATTGAATTGAAAAACATTAATCAAGATGAACAGGCTGAGTCTGAGCTCATTGAAATTGGTGGCAAAAGGCAGGTTCCCTGTTTATTCATTGATGGTGATCCTTTATATGAGTCTGATGATATCATAAACTGGCTTAAAACCCATGTTATAGATAGTTAATTAATTTTAATTTATATACTTAACATCAGTCGCTCAAAATAGGGAGGCTGATGTTTTTAAATATTATGTGAGCTAGAACATAGAAAAACAATTTTATTAAAGTTATAATTATTTTTATTAAATTTATAATGATTCGGAATCAAATTTTAGAAGGGAGGATTGTTTTTAATTTTAAAATTAAAAACAAAAATATATGATTTATTATTTTACTGCTGCCTTAACTGCAGTATTATTTATGATTGACAGCGAAAAAACGATTAAGGGCTTGAAAATTGGTTTTAAAAAAATAAGAAAAAACTCTCCTGTGTTTTTAAATATGATTATATTAATTGCTTTATCACTATATTTTGTTTCTGATGAACTGATTTTAAGATTTTTAGGTGATGGTAGTGGAGCAATAGGAGTAGCACTTGCTGGAACTTTAGGTTCAATTGCTTTTATTCCCGGATTTGTAGCATTCCCCCTGGCAGGTATTTTATTAGAAAAGGGTGTAAGTTACACAGTAATAGCAGCTTTTACTACAACTTTAATGATGGTCGGTATAGTAACCTATCCAGTCGAAAAAGATTTTTTTGGAATTAAAATTACAGTTATCAGAAATATTATTTCTTTAATAATGGCAATTATAGTATCTATAATAATTGGCCTTTTCTATGGGGAGCTGTTTATTTAATGAAAATAAACTTAAAAAAATACTGGTTATTTATTATTTTTAGTATTTTGATAGGAGTCGGCTTTATTTTAGATTTAAATATTGCTCGAGGAGTTTTTGCTAATTTTTATTCTTTTTTTCTAACAATGCTTAAGTTTGTACCAGCTGTTTTTCTTTTAATTGGTCTCTTTGAAGTATGGATTGATAAAGATCTGATAGAAAAACACTTAGGAAAAGATTCCGGTTTCCTAGCTTATTTTTGGGTTCTTATTTTAGCCAGCACAACAGTCGGTGGCTTATATGTAGCTTTTCCAGTCGCTTCTGCTTTATATAAAAAAGGGGCCAGTCCTCGAATAATATTTAGCTATATTGGAACTGCAGCCATCTGTAGAATTCCAATGACTCTTTTTGAAGCTAGTTATGTTGGTGTTTCTTTTACTGCGATTCGGTGGTTAGTTTCGATACCTTTGGTTGTCATCAGCAGTATTTTAATGGAGAAATTCATTTCAGAAAAAGACTTGGCTAACATTTCCGATGCTGCCTAATTAAGATATAATTATTCTTATATTAAAATTAAATTTTGAAAAGGAGCCTCAGCTTTTATGCCAGGCTCCCTTCAGTATATTAATCTAATTAAAATTATTAAACTAAAATTTCAAAATATTATTCTTTAGCTAAAACATCAATATGACCATCATTATAGCCAACAACAACTATCTCAGCCATTTCTGCAAAAATTCCATTTTCTACTACTCCAGGCAGCTTATTTAATTCTACACTTATTTTTAATGGATCTTCAATTTTTCCAAAATCACAATCTAAAATATAATTTCCATTATCAGTTACAAATATTTCTCCATCTTTTTTTCTGATTTTACTGCTGCAGCTAAATTTTTCAACCATCCGCTGGGTATACTGCCAGCTAAAAGGAGTAATTTCTATGGGTAAATGAAATGAGCCTAAATGCTCAACAAGCTTTGATTCATCAATAACAATAATTAATTTTTCAGTAGCAGAGGCAACTATTTTTTCTCTAAGTAATGCTCCACCACCACCCTTAATTAAATTAAAATCTGGATCAACCTCATCTGCTCCATCAATAGTTAAATCAAGAGCCTCTACATCAGCTAATTCCACAAGCTCTATTCCTTCGGCTGCAGCTAGTTCAGCTGTTTCTTTAGAAGTAGGTACAGCTTTTATTTTAAGACCATTTCGAACCATTTCTCCTACTTTTTTAATAGCATAATAAGCGGTTGAACCTGTTCCTAAACCGATTATCATTCCATCTTCGATATATTCTGCTGCCTTTTCTCCTGTTAATTTTTTTGCTTTCATCAAAATCTCTCCTCATTTAATTTTTATTTGCTTTATTTTTCTAAAATTTTTAGATTTCATTTGACAATTTTAAATAAATAGTGAATTTATTTAAAAAAACTAAAAAGAGTACTATAAAAATATGTCTTCAATGTAAGTTTTAAAAATTACTTTCAAGTAAAATCTTATCAAAAGTCTTATCTATATTCAACTTGATATGTTAATTGCTTTGTGATAGTATTAAAATATCGTAGCTTTTTGAAATTATGTCAATTTACCGGGAGGTATTTAAACTGGACACTAGAACACACAAGATGCTGGCTTATAAAATCCATGATCATTTTGCTAAAAATGATATTTGGCTTTCAAAAATGGCACTGGCCTGGGGAAGTATGAAACCCGATTTTATTGAGGGAAATATAAGTCACTTTAAAGATGAAACAATGGAAAATTTTTATAGACAATTTGATGAATTAAAGAAAATGAATCCAGATAAAAGACCATATAAATTTGCAGTTAAACTTGGAGAATTATTTCATTATATTGCAGACTATTTTTGTAGAGCTCATAATGATCCGGAACTTAATCCAGGTACAATATGGGAAAAGACAGTTCATATTTTTCATGAATGGCAGTTAAATCAAGTTGCTCAAAATCTACATCCAGATTTTTTCAAAAAAGAATTAGAAGAAAAATTTGTTTATAGAAATGATTTAGAAACATTTATTGAAAAAGAACATGTTGAATTTATAAATAGAGAATACAGTTTTAAAAATGATATTGAATCAGCTTTTAGAATTTGTGTTTTAATGACTAATAAATTAGTATATGAAATGCAGTTGGAAAAAAATTATTCCTTTGCTCATGTATTTAATTTAAGACATCGACTACTCTATCAAAATGCATAAATTAAATAAAATAATTAAAAGAGGAGCTCAGTCTAAACTGGCTCCTCTTTTTTTATGCAGATATTTATTTTAATTAATCTTCTTCTACTTTTTCAGCTTCTACGTCAATAAAATCATCTTTATAGCTTTGATCACTATTATTATTTTTATATTGACTGTTATCTCTTCTCTGATTGAATTGATTTCCATAATGCACTTCCACTTTGTTTTCTTTAACATACTTGAGGAAGTATTTTTTTACAACTGATCCAATTAGATCTCTTGAACCTGGTAAAATTAATAAAAATCCTGTTATATCTGTTAAAAATCCAGGTGTTAATAAAGTCACACCACCAATTAAAATTAGTAGAGCACTTATTAAATCATCTGTTGGCATTTTACCAGAATTTAAAGTTGAACGAATATTATTGACAACCTGATAGCCCTGCCTTTTAGCAATACTAACTCCAGCAGCACCAGTAAAAACAATTACCATTACAGTTGTAAAAACACCAATAAATTGACTAATTTCTAATAGAAAATATAATTCAATCAGTGGTACCAAAATAAATATCAATAAGAATTTAAAAAACATAATTACCTTCCTCAATTAAGATTAATTTTATTTGTTTTTGCTTCCTTACTCCTTAAAGTTAACATGACCTAAAAGTTCCAGCTCATTGATTAAAAGTCTAAATCTGCAGCCTAAATATTTAGCTGCCTCTTTACATAACTCCATTCTGTATAAATATATTTCAAAATAATCCATTACCTGACTGATAGAAGAATCATAGTCTATGCTTAAAGTAATAGTATCTTCTTCTGAATCTACAGAAATTTTGGAATCTCTGATTGCAAGATTAACTCGATCGTGAATAAAAGTGGAGTCTTTCTTGTTAACCCTAGTTCTATGAGCATCACTTTTATCAGCCAGAATTAAAGCAGCTGTAATTGGACTTATTGGTTGTCCAATTTCTACATCATGGTTTGCAATTGCTGTTGTAATTTTTGTTATATCCTCCAGAGGCACTTCCATCCGTCTGAGTTCTGTATAGACTATATTGGCACCAGAAATACCGTGATGTTTGCGATTAAACATATTACCAACATCATGTAAATATCCTGTAATAGCACCAAGTTCAACAGTTTTTTTATCAAAACCCAAATCTTTCAAAATTCTTTCAGTTGTTTCCGAAACAAAATTAACATGTCTGAATCCATGTTCTGTATATCCTTTTTCTGAAAGATAATGATTAGCTTCTTTGATCATATGCTGAAAATCTGGATTAGATTTTATTTCTTTTAAAGTCAACATAGTATTACCTCCCTTATCTATTATTAAACAAATTTCTAATTTTTATGGGTATTAATATATATTATCTAATACTTAGGAAGGTAATGCAAGTAAAGAAGATTACAATTTAATTAGAAATTATCACCATCAAGCATATTTCCAATCTGACCTAAAATTGAGCCTTCACCTTTTTGTTTGCCGGAAACACGGGGTGCATTTTTAATAATTCTATCAGCAAGCCTAGAAAAGGGTAAACTTTGTAAATAAACTGTACCTGTCCCCTGTAGCGTTGCTAAAAATAAGCCTTCCCCACCAAAAAGCATTGACTTTAACTCTCCTGCTCTTTCAATATTATAATCAATACCTGCTGTAAATCCAACCAAACAACCAGTATCAACTTTTAATTTTTCATTTTTCAATTCCTTTTTAACTACAGTTCCACCTGCATGAACAAAAGCTCTTCCATCTCCACTCAATTTTTGAAGTATAAATCCTTCACCACCAAATAAACCACTACCAAATCTTTTATTAAAAGTGATATTCAATTTTGTTCCTAAAGCAGCACATAAAAAAGCATCTTTTTGACAGGTAAATTGGTTTTGTGGTAGTTCGGAAAGTTCTAAAGCAATTATTTTACCTGGATACGGCGCAGCAAATGCAATTTTCTTTTTTGAATAATCCTTATTAGTAAAATGAGTCATAAAAATTGATTCACCAGTAATTGCTCTTTTACCAGCTCCAAAAACCTTTCCTAATAATGATTCATTCACCTCACTGCCATCACCCATTTTGGTTTCAAAAGATATTCCATTATCCATCCAGTTCATCGCCCCAGCTTCTGCAACAACTGTTTCCTCGGGATCCAATTCTACCTCTACTACCTGCATGTCATCACCAATTATTTCGTAATCTATCTCGTGACTTAGCATTTTAATCTCCCTCTTTTCTTTTTTTATCTAAAACAGCCAAGAAACTTCCATTCAAGCTATACATTAGGCGAAAAAATTATTGAACTAAATCTGAAATTTCAGCAGGAGTAATTAAACGGTCATCATAAGATATTATTAATTCGTTTTCTGTAAATTCAAGCTCATCAACAATACCATAATAAGCTTTAACCCTCTCAATTAATTCTTCTGACTGACACTCCATTTCGTCTAAACTAATTCTATATTCAACAGTATATTTTCTGCTGTGATTTTCTTTTTCTCTTAATCTTGCTTCTATTTCTTCTTCATTTAATTGATGACTGCCACAGTTATTATTATGAGAACCACAACCGCAACTTCCACAATTTTCTGACATAAATGAACCTCCTTATTTTAATTTCTATATTTGTACAATTAATTTTATAAAACTTTACTATCTAATATAATAATATATTAGTTTTTAAAGGATTTCAATCGAATTTATAGAAATATGTACTAATATAACAATTTTTTAATATTCGAGGAGTGCACATTATGAATATGAATGGCTTAGCACCAATCAGAAAATTAGATATAGGTATTTTAAGACAAACTTTAAACACAGATAACATTAATACTGATGACAGTCAGATTGAAAATAAAGGTATAGAGCTTTTGCCAGAAATTTTTCGTTTAATAGCATCTTTAGAAGATGATACTCAAAAAATGCTTTTAGACAGTTGGGCTAAAATGGGAATGTCTTTAACTGAAAAAACTGTGGAAAATCTGCTGCAATATTTAGATAATAATCCTGCTTTAACTACTGAAGATAAAATGGCAGTAATTAAAGCATTCGCTTTTTTAGAAAGTAATAACCTTCCTTTTTCTGAAAAATTAATAAATGCACTGCGTTCTATTTTCAATAACAATGGTAATTTAAGTTCTACTTTTGAACAATTTTTAGCTTCAGAAAATTTTTTAAATCACAATCAACTAAATAATTTACTTGAACAGCTTGGTCTTGAAGATCTTAAAAAATCTCTATTAAACATTGATGATTTTAGTGCTCAAAATCAAGAAACTACTGCTTCTGCATCTCAGCAAACTAATTCTGTTGAACCCGAACAGACTTCTCAGCCGGGTACAATTCAAAATAAGAATATTGATTCTCAAATTTTAAATAATTTTATGCATCTAGATCAAGAATTAAAGGATATTATTTTAAATGATTCAAATAGTTTTAGAGAAAATTTTGACCAAAACACTGTTAAGATTTTAAATAATTTTTTAGCTAATAATAATATTGATGGAACTGCTGAAAAAATATCCCTGTTAAAAGCTTTATCTTTTCTAGAAAATAATAACCTACCCTTGACTGAAAGTTTAATCAAAGAAATATCAATTCATTTTAACAAGAATATAATTCAATATAACGATAATTTAAATAATAAAAATCAACTTTTTGCTAATTTAAATAATACCAAACAGCCCCTTATTAACAAAAATGAAGCTGCTGTTAATTTAAATGATTCTACCGCTCAAATAACTGAGTCTCTTGCTGCACAAAGCAAAATTTCAGATCAAATACTTGAGCTTTTTAACAAAATTGGCGGTAAAGCCGAAGAAGAAATAGCAGATAATCTTTTAGGGCAAAAGTTGATCAATCTTCAACAGCAGAATCAAAATACGCCTTTAATGCTTGCTTTAGAAATACCTTTACAAATAAATGACAATAAACTTGCTTCTCTTCTCTTAAAAATAGAAAAGGAAGAAGAAGGGGCGGAAAGCATTAAAAATAAAACGGGATATAACATTTCTTTTATCTTGGAATTTGAAGGTATTGGACCCATACAAACTAATGTTAATATTAAGCAAAATAATATAAATACTACCTTTTTTACAGAAAGCTCTAAAACTGCAAGCTTAATAGAAAAAAATTTAGGCCAGCTTAATTCAGCTTTAGATGCTAAAGGATTTACTGTTAAAGATTTTAGTATTAAAAGTTTTGATAATCTAATAGATATAAAAAGTCAATTTTTTAATGAATTAATTTTAAGTGAGTTAAATAATCAAGACAGCGAGGGGAAATATCAACATATTGATATTAAAATATAGTAAGTCTATTAAAATAATTATATTTACCAAGAAATGAGGTAATAAAAGTGACAGCAGACATGAATAAAGAAAATCTTAAAACTAAAAAAACAGTTGCTTTAAAATATAATCAAAACACGGATCAAGCTCCAAAAATCATTGCAAGCGGTGAAGGAAGTATTGCAGAACAAATAATAAAAAAAGCCAGAGAAGAAAACATCCCTATCAAAGAAGATAAGGATGTTGTTCAAGTCCTGGCTGAACTCAATATCGGTGATGAAATTCCAGAAGAATTATATACTGTTATTGCAGAAATACTTTCGTTTTTTTATGAATTAGAAGAACTGCAGTCTTAATTTTAAGTTGATTCTGCATAAAGCTGACTCTGGTCAAAATCTTTATCTTCCAATAATTGTCGGGCTGCAGCTTCCATTGGTCCAGGTCCACACATATATATTTTATAATCATCAAGCTCATAGTTATCCATAACATCAGTTACAAATCCTTTTTGACCATCCCAGTTATCATCAAAGGCAACAACCGGTATAAATTCAAATTTGTCAGATTGAGCATCCATTTCCTCGAAGAATTCTCTGTAGAGAAATTGATCTTTTTTGTTAACTCCATAAATTAGCTTTGCCCTATTAATTTGGTTATCATTATTAACTATAGCCTCAACAATTGGAATAAAGGGAGTAATTCCAATCCCGCCACCAACCAGCATTACATTCTCTGCCTCTTTATCTACAACCAGTTCGTGACCCATCGGTCCTTTAAGTTCAATTTCCTGTCCTTTTTCAAAATCAGAGAAAATTATGCTGGTCCCATAACCATCTGTCATTTTCATTACAGTTACTTTAATTAAACTACCTTCATCTTCTATACCAGCAATCGAATAAGCTCTGTACATTTGATGTTTTTCAGAGACCTTAACTAATATAAATTGACCAGCTTCAACATCAATTTTTGTAGGTTCTTCCAATCTAAATGAAAATTCTTTAATGTTTTCTGAAAATTTTTCTATGTTTTCAATTTCAGCTTTTATTTTATCTTTTTTATAATAATCTAAATCAACTTCTTCCCAAACATTAAAATTATCAGCAGAATCTGATTTTATGTCTAATATACCTGCTGGACAATTTTCTACACAGGTGTTACAACGAATACATTTCTCGTTGTCCAGTTGTCCATTTTCACTCCACTCTAAATATGGCTCAAGCTGCATCGGACAGACCCGGGCACACATTCCACATTCATGACAAATTTCTGTTGATTCAATTGTTACCTTTTTATCCGTTTTTTCATTAACTCCAAGAGCTTTTCCCGCTTTATAACTCAGATGTTGAATAGTTCCCATTGGACAAAATTGACACCAGGTTCGGGGAGAATAAAAAATAGATGTGATCCCACCTAATATTGTTACCATTAAATAACTTGCTACAAAAATAAAACCCAATTTATCTAAAAATGGGGCCTGACCATAAATATTAATTACATTAATCATTTTTCTTCCAATTTGGAAAGAAAAGAAAAGCAAAAAAGAAATTCTTAAAAAATTAGATTTAAAAAATTGAGGAATGGCTCTGTTTTTACTAAATTTAAGTAGGATTGAATCAAATAAACTTCCATGTGGGCAGATATTTCCACACCAATACCTCCCTTTTAAAAATGAAGTTAGAGAAAGACCTGCAATTACAGGTAATACTAATAGACCCAATTTGGGAATCCACAAGCCACCAACAGCAACAGTTAAAGTAAAAATCCAAGCATATTTTCTTAATAAAGTAAACGTTCGATTTGTTTCAATATGATACAAAGATTCAATATTTTCCATTTATATTCCTCCTGATTTTAATATTATAATATCTAAATATTACGATATAATAATTATAAACAAATGTCAATAACTAATCTCAAATATATTTGAAATCACCTAACTATAAATTTACTTAAAAACTTACTACCTAAATAAATACCAATTATAACAAAAGGTAAATATAACCACCCATTTAAGGCTAAAGATGACACGGCACTATAAAAACCACCAATATTACAGCCTGAAGCTACTCGTGAACCATAACCCATTAAGAAACCACCTGTAAGTGCTATTAAATATTGTTTTTTGTTTTTAATTTTTTTAAATTTAAAACGACCTGTTAGTAAAATACTAATTAAAGCTCCCAGGATAATACCAAGATTAGACCAAAAAATAAAATCAAAAAAAGGAGATATTATCTCAAAATCTATATTCTCAAAAGTAATTCCTAAAATTGATAAAAACCAAAAAATAAGATTCATAAATCCAGTGCTTATTCTCCAGTAATTTCCTGTCATCTGAAAATAAATAATATTGGCTGCTGCAATAATTAAGGCGCCAATCCAATAAGGCCAGATATTATAACTTAAATATTTTAATGGATGGAAAAAGATATTTTTGATCTTTAAAAATAAATTCTCAAAATTATCTTTCCTAAAAAAATCATTAAAACCATTAAAAAAGGAAGATAATGATTTATCTTCTTTGATAATTAGTAAAAAATAGATAATAGCTAAAATAACAAGCTGAAATGAGATTCCAAAAATCCAATTTGAAAACATTTCTGGTAAATGGTATGCTTTTTTAGCAAAAGTTAAATTATTCCAAAACCCTTGATCAAGTCCCCCTCTAAGAGATCCAAGAAGAAATCCGATTATAACAAGATGCTGCATTTGATAACCTTCTCCCAGACGAAAGAGGGTTCCAGAAGCACAGCCACCGCTAACTGAAGCTCCAAGTCCAAAAATAAAGGCTCCAATTGGAATATAAATACCAGGAATTAAAAGTTTCCCACCTATTGGAAGACCAGATTCAAATCTAAAAAATTGTATTATTCCGAAACCTATAGTTGTAATCATTAATGATAAGACTAAAGCTCTGCTTAGTTTAGTCATTCCAAAAAGAAATGGATCTCTAAATGCTGCTGTAAAGCATATTTTTGATTTTTGCATAGCAAAGCCAATAATTAAACCAAAAGCAAGACTATAGGCTAATACATTTTCAACTTTAAATAGAAAAATAAATAAAACAAATACTAAAGCAGAAATTATCATTGCTAATTTTTGTTGTCTATTTTTTCGCTGCTGGTATAATTCACTTCTCAAAGATAATCGCCTCTCCCAATTTTTTAGTTTCTTTTATTTATATACATTTTTTGATCTGCTTTTTTAAATACTTCATCTACGCTTTGACTATTGTTTTCCATCACTTCAAATCCAATAGAAATTGATAAAGATTTTCCCTGAGTTAGGACACAATTAAATTCTTCTACATTTTCTTTTATTCTTTGACAAAAAATATGAGCCTCTCTACGATTAGTACACGGCAAAATTATAGCAAACTCATCGCCACCTATGCGAGCAATCACATCTTCTGTTCTAGCGGCCCTTTTTAATATATTTGCTGTATTAATTATATACTCATCACCTTTTTTATGGCCATAATTATCATTTATATGTTTAAGACCATCTAAATCACCAATCACAATTGTTATTGGATATTTACGTGAAGATTCTAATCTACTTAGTTCATTTTCGAAATATCTTCGATTATATAAACCCGTCATCTCATCATGAAAAGAAAGATATTCTATTTTCTTTTCTTTCTTTTTTCTTTCTGTTATATCATTGTATAAAGCATAAATACCTATCTGCCCATCTGCTAATTTTATTGGAAAAGCTTGAACAAATACATCCATTCTTTTTCCATCTTTATTTTTTCTTATTGCTTCTACCTTAATTTCTTCACCATTTATAACTTTTTTAGTATATTCTTTTCCAGTTTCCAAACATTGTTTTGGTAAAATAAAATTATCAATATTTTGATTCAACATTTCTGGCTGTTTAAATCCAAATAATGATTCAAATTTACCATTCACTTTCATTACCTGATTTTTATTATCTAAAAGAGCTATTGCTTCTGGCGAATTATTAAAAAGTTGTTCAAAATATGCTTTTTGTTCTTTTATTTTTTCTTCCTGTTTTTTTCTTTGAGTAATGTCAATACCTGTAGCAACAATGTATTTTATTTGCTCTTCATTATCTAAAATAACATTATTAGACCAAGAAATTTCTTTTTTTTCACCGTTTTTAGTCAACCAATAATTTTCATATCTAGTAGGATAATCTTTGTTTTTCAACTGATTAAAAACATTTTCAACTTTTTCTTTTGCATTTTTTCCAATAAATAAATCCCAGACAGTTCTTCCTTTTACTTCAGCTTCTGTATATCCTGAAAGTGTTTCACAGGCTTTATTAAAGTAAACAATTCCACCTTCAGAATCCAACAATAAAACTAATCCACTCTGAACCTCTAAAATATTTGATAAAAAGTTCTTGTGATCCTGAATTTCCTGCTGAGCATCTATTCTGTCTAATGCCGCAATAACATGTGAAATCAAAATTTCAGCTAGTTCTAAATCATTTTTAGAAAATGAATTTTTTTCAGCTGCGGTTGCCTGAAAAACCCCGAAACTGCCGATAGGAATACTGATGGCTGATTTATAAATCTTTTTTACTGCAGCAGCTTCTAAATTATTCTGAAGGTCATCAATAATAAAGCTTTTACTTTCAAGATAAGTTTTAGCTGCTATACTTTTTTTGGATAGAGGAATTTTTTCCTGTTCGAAATTACTTGATGAAGCAAATGGTATAAGTTCTTTACCTTTGAGCAAAACAATATTACAAAGATTAAAATCTAAAATATTTTCAGCTGCTTTTATAGCCATTTCACATACTTCTTTTTCATTCTTTAATTTTTTGAAATCTATAGCTATTTTATGTAAATCTGTAATTATCTTTTCTTTTTCTTTTCGAGCAGTAATATCCTCAGCTGAACAAACTACATACTCCACTTCTCCTTTTTTATTTAACTTCGGGTTTTTAGTTATTGCTAATAACCTCTTTTTTCCTTCATAATTTTCTAACCATTCTTCAGTTCTAATTTTTTTCTTTTCCCTAAATACTTTTTGATTGCCAGTATTGCAAACCTCAACTTCGTCTTTTGTCAAAAATTTAGTTAATTTCTTGTTTTCTATATCTGATTTATCAAACCCTATAAAATCAGCATGTGCCTGATTTACTTTTCCATAAGTTTCTGGATCTTTTAAATACCAGATTTGAGTATCAATTGTATCCAATATCATTTTTTTCTCTTCGTTATTTTTAAGCATTTTTTTGTAGATATCATATTTATATAATGCAAGTTCAATATTATTTTTAAGTTCCTGACTGCTAAATGGCTTATTTAAATATACTGAAGCTTCAAAATCCTCAATCTCATCTTTACATGAAGAAAGAATTATGAAAGGAATATTAGTTTCTGAACTAATTTTTTTAGCTACTTGATAACCATTTATTTCACCTTTTAAAATAATATCTATAATTATAAGATCTGGCGAATTATTTTCTTTCAAGATATAATCTACTGCTTTTTCGCCATAAGCAAAAACAGCTGAAACTTGATGACCAAGCTCTAAAATTATATCTTTAATTTTTCTCTGATGCAGCTTTAAATCTTCAATTATCATTATTTTTTTCATGTTTAATCATCTCCGATAAATATAAGTCCTAAAATATCAACTATACCAATATATATTTATTATAACTTATATTATTAAAAAAAGAAAAGATTAGTTTGTTTATAAAAAAAATTACACTCTTCTTTTTTTGTTGTTTAAAATTAATTCTTTATTTAACCCGCAAGCTTTTTTTATATAGGGTTTTATTTATTTTTTTCATGAATAATCGAATATAGGTATTCCTTTTCTGCAAAAGGTATTGGCTGGCTGTAAACCTCGACATTTTTTATTTTACCATTAGCTGTCCGATGTTTAAAATTAAAATAATTTCTATTTTTTGCTTTAGCATTTAAAATTTCTTTTTTGACTTCTTTTTTTTCTAAAATATTTATATCTGTTATTTTCATTGAAGTTAGTTCTTTTTTACTCCAGCCATAAAAACTTATTGCAGCAGGGTTTGAATCAACTATATTTTCACTATCAGGGTCAATAATTAACATAATCGTGTTATCATTCTCAAAAAGAGCCTTATATCTTTCTTTAATGTTTTCATATTTAATTCTAGTTTCTTCTAGTTCAGTAATATCTCTATAAATAACATAATATCCCATATTGCCTCCATTTAAAGAAACAGAGAAAGCCTGAATTGAAACTCTAATCATTTTACCATTTTCTTTTTTTCTGACTGTTTTTGAATTTATACTTTCTCCCTGAACTAGTTTTTGAATATAATTTTTAGTTTCTTCGATTCGAGCTTTTGGTACAATTTTTTTAATGTTTGCACCAATAATTTGCTGTTTTTGATATTCAAACATATTTATAAAATAATTATTTGCTCGAATGATATTAAAATCCTCATCTAAAATTACTATACCATCTTCGGCTTTTTTAAATAATTCTTCATAATCTTCTTTTCTTTTTAATAAATGTTTTTCTTTTTTAGAATTATTTATTTCTTTTTTTAATACATCTACTTTAAGCTTTTCAATTTTATTATTCTCAATAATTTTTATAAAAGAATCTACTACCCGTGGAGAAAATTGGCTTCCTTTATTTTCTTTAACCTCCATTAGAGCCTCTTCTGTAGTTAATGACTTTCTATAAGATCTTCGAGATAACATAGCATCCCAGGCATCTGCTACTGCTAAAATTTGAGAAATCACTGGTATTTCATTCTCTTTTAATCCCTCAGGATAACCTCTACCATCCCATCTTTCGTGATGATGCAGCATATATTTAGCTATTGGTTTTAATATTTTAGAACTGCTCAAAGCTTTACTTCCCCAGGCTGGATGCTTTTTAATTAACTCAAACTCTTGCTCTGTTAGTTTTCCTTTTTTATTTATTATATTAAGAGGAATAAGTAATTTACCTATATCATGAACAAGCCCTGCCCAATAGGTGTTTTTTATTGTTTTTTTCGAAAGATTCATCTCTTTTGCTATTGCAGAAGCTAATTTAGCAACATTTTCTGAATGACCTTTTGTATAAAGATCATACATTTCCATAATTTTAATAATGGAGGTTAATAATTCTTTAGTGAAATTGGTCTGCAGATCATCAAATCTTTTAAAAGCAAAAAATGACGAAGCTAAAGTTGAAAAAGATTTTAAGACTTTTTTAGTTGTATCAGTAAATTCTTTACTGCTGTTCTTTTTAATATCAAGAGCCATTCGACCGACTGTCTGTCCGTCTATTACAATATTTATATATAGCGAATTTTTAATGGGTTTAAATCCCTTTATAAAATCTTCTTTTGTTTCTGATTTTAGTTTATTAATTTCAAAAAAATAATCATTGGTACTATTTATGGTTTTACTATCTTTATGAAAAAGGAATTTCTTATCAAATCTTATTTTTTCTAAAATATTAAGATCATGACCAACAGCATCTATAAATTCACATTGTTCCTGCTCATTTATGATACATATTTTACCATAATCAGCTTCTGGAATTATCTCTATAGCTTTATTTAATAAATCAGAAAAAAATTCTTTTTCACTAAGTAATGTTTTATCTCCCATATTAGATACAAGCTCAATCATATTAACAAATCTTTGATTAAGTAAATTCACTTCTTCAAAGGACTGCTCTAATTCCTCATTCATAGCCATAATTTCTTCGTTATAGGCTGTTATTTGCTCAAAAGAATCAGAAAGTTCTTCTTTTTGTTTACCAATTTTTTCTTCTCTAATCTTTCTGGCTGTAATATCAAATACAAAAGCTTCAATTACAAAAAAATCATCAGATTCCTTACTGATTTTTGCACTCATGTTCAACCATATATGGCTGCCATTTCTTTTTATTGCTTTAAAATCAAAATCTTTCACTTCTCCATTTTCTTTTAAGCTTTTTACAAGTTCTTTTCTTCTCTCAGGATTGACATATAATTTTCTAGATAAGTCAGGATAATAATTTAATACTTCTTCAACACTATCAAAACCTAAAATCTCTGCCATAGTCTTATTTATCTTTACAACTCTTCCATTTGAAGTAGTTGTAACAATACCCACAGGAGCTGAATTAAATAAATTTTGATATTTATATTCACTCTTTTTTAATTTTTCTTTAAAAATACTTTCTCTTTTTTTATATTTTTGAATATTTTTTAACCAGCTTTCTATCTCATATTCTACAATCTGATTATCTCTATAACCTTCAGGCTCTATATAATAAGGGTTTTCATGAATTTTACCCTGCCAGATTATATAATGGTGAAGCTCAATTATTGCTTTTATAATACTGTTATCAAATTTATTAAGATTATAGCGGCACATTGCCACTACGGGATAATCATCAAAAATATATTCATTGAGCATCCATTCATAGTCTATTATTTCTTTTTTACCATTTTCAAAATTTAAAACCCAGCTCAGTTCACCAGTTATAGCTAAACCTTTGTAACCTTCTGCTAATGCATTCATCGACTCTTTTTTTAGAGTTTCAATCATTTCTTTTGCTTTGAAATTATCACTTAAAGCATAAGTTTCTTCTTTATCTAAAAACTGCAGCTGACCATTTTCTATATATGAATCAAAATCAGAAAGCTGTTTTCTTAACTCATTTATAAGAATTTCTTCATTTAAATCACCTTTTATATAAAGACATTTTTCATTTCTGGCCAAACTTGTTTTAATAAAAGATATTGAGGCAGAAATAATTTCTTTTTCATTTTTATAAAGCAGTACGATATGATCTCCACTTTTTAATTTGTCGAGATTAATAATTTTTTTATAATTAAACATATTTTCAGCCCCTTTTTATGATTATTATAAATTAAATTTATTTACTGATTCTGTTAAATCATTTGCCATAGCTGCTAGACTTTCTGCTGCACTAACTATTTCTTCAGTTGATGCACTCTGTTCTTCACTGGCTGCAGCTACTTCCTGAGAGTTGCTGGCTGCTTCTTGACTAACTGAAGCTATTTCATTAACAGTTGCCTCTACATCTTTACTATTAATATTTACTTTTTCAGCTTGTTCGTTAATCTTTTCAATTAACTCTCTTAGTCTTAAGGCAGCACCATTAATCTTTTCAAAAGCATTCCCTGTAGTTTCAATCGCAGATACACTATTATTTACTACTGTTCCTGATTCGTCCATTTTACTAACTGCATTTCCAACTCCATTTTGAATTTCTTTTACCAGACCACCTATCTTATTAGTAGCACCTTCTGATTCTTCTGCTAACTGTCTTATTTCGTCTGCTACCACAGAGAACCCTCTGCCAGCCTCACCCGCTCTAGCTGCTTCTATAGCTGCATTTAAGGCTAATAAATTAGTCTAGGCTGCAATGTCATTAATTAATTCTACAATCTCTCCAATCTCATTTGATAAATCTCCTAAATTATTAATAGTAGCTGCTACATCGTTTGCATTTCCTTTTACATTTTCTATTTGTTCTATTGAATTATTTAGTGATTGATTACCATCATTGATATTGTCCATTACATTATCTGCCTGCTCATCCATTTCTGTTGACATTTTTTCTACATCATTAATTTGATCTATAAGTTCATTGATTTTGCTGGTTGTTTCTTCAACTTGAGCTGACTGTTCCTCTGCTCCTGATGCTACCTGCTGGATAGATTCTCCTACCTGCTGAGCTGCTGTAGCTACTTCTTCTCCTGAAGCAGATAGTTCTTCACTTGATGCTGAAAGATTTTCAGCTATATTCATAACTTTTTGAATTATGTTTTTAAGACTATCCAACATATCATTTAAAGCATCAGCTAAATCACCAATTTCATCTTTAGATTTAATTTTTATTTTCTCAACTGATAAATTTCCATTTGCTATTTCTTTAGCCATTGCTACTGCTTTTAGTATAGGATTTGTTATTTTTTTAGAGAAGAAATATGCTATAATAATCACAAGTAATGCTATAATAGCTATCTGAATATAAGTATTTCGAGTCATAGCAGCTACTTCAGCAAATGCCTCATCCTCGTCAATTTCTGCAAGAATTGCCCAATTCAGTCCTTCAATATCTAATTTATCATAAGAGCTTAAGACATTAATACCTCGATAATCTTTAACTATCTCAGTTCCTTCCTGTCCAGCTAAAGCACTGTTGACTGCAGCTGTATTAACCTCTCTATTTAAAATATCGTTTTCATTAGAAAATCTCGAATCAGAACGCATTAACATATCAGGACCAACTAAATATGTTTCACCACTTTCTCCCATGCCAGTAGTTTCGCCCATAATATCATTGATTGCCTCATCTGAAATCTGTAAGGCAACTACACCAATCACTTCTTCGTTATCCATTATTGGAGCAGATACAAAAATTGCAGGTTCTCCAGATGGAGTATAATATTTATAGTCAACTAGTGTAACATCATCTAACCCTTTATTATATGCCTCGGCTAAATTGCTATTACTTAGCTGTCCACTGCTTAAACTCTGTCCTAAATCATTTTCCTTTGCTTCAGTGTATACTATGTCTCCTTCAGTGTTAATCAAAAAAACATCATAATATCCATATTCTTCGGCATATGTACTAAAATATGAATTAAACCGATTAAGAAAAACATTGTATATTGAATTTTCTATTCCTTGATTTTGATAGACCCGATCAAAGTTTTTAAACGATTCTTTTACAATAGGTGTGCCGCTTAAAACACTAACATCTCCCTTTCTTTCTGCAAAAAAGTTTTCTATTTGATTGGCCTTATAGGATGATTTAAAAAATATAATTTATATTTATATATAAAAAATCAGTAAGCCAATCCAGACTTACTGTCTTATAATGATAACTAAAATATTAAATTGTTTTAATAGCAAGTACAAGTAAATTAATTTTTCGAAAAATTATTTATAAAATTTATTTTAACACAGCTTAAAAATTAAGTAAAGATAATCACAAACTTTTATATTAGTTATATTAAAAGTCTCTAAGAAACAATTTGAGACTCCAATGGGGAATCCCGCGCGGACTACTTATATATATAATTGCCGACTAAAAACATAGCAAAAGCTAAAAATATTAAATACAAGACTAACTCAAAACTCATATCATAATGTAAATTTATATTTTACTATTTCAAAGCGATATCGGCCTGGTACCACTTAATAAAATCTTCAATAAATTCTTCAGGTAATAGTTCTAAATAAATTTCTAGTTCATCTTCAGCAGTTTCTGCTTCATATTCTATAATAAATTTTCTTCCAGCTAACTCATGTAATTTTTCATCTATGTCTTCAAGCTTGCGAAAATGAGGCACTTCTACATCTTCTCCTCTTAAAGATCTAAAAATTATCTGTTCAATATCTTTTCTATTAACTACAATAGTTTTTAGATGGTCATCTCCTTTAACCACAATAGTCCTATTGGTAAGTATAATTTCTTTATTCCAGACTTTATAGGTGTTTATAATAATTGGTAGTGCATCAAAAACAAATAAAAGTACTCCTGAAAGATAAATCAAATAAATTAATATTTTTTGATAAAAACCTATACCTGGATAAAAAAACTGAAGTAAAATTCCGGCTAGAAATATTCCGATTGGTGTATATATTTTTTCTAAAAATTTGTATTTATTGTATTGATAAATTTCTTCCATAATTAAAACCTCCATCTATATATTTTAAATTTATAATATCATTGTTATTATTTTATTATTTCTGTATATATATAAATTATCCTGCTTAAATTATTATCATAAAAATAGAAAAGACCGGAATTATCCGGCCTAATTTACATCCTGTCTATATTTTAATATAAACTGATTGTTATTTCAAATCGAAGATAATTGATAATAGTTGATTTTCCGACATCAAAAAAACCTAAAAATTGTAATTTCGATTAATTAACAGTATAATTAATATAGAGAGTATTAAATTAAAAATCATAGGAGGTCTTAAAAAATGATCAAAAAACTTACTATTTTAAGTCTAGTTATATTATTTGTTCTCAGCTCTATTTCTGCAGCTGCTGTAGAAATTGATGATTTTGATAAAAATTTATTGATCAGAGTTTTTAAAGATGTTAATAGTGAAGATGTTGAATATATGGCAAGACTAGGTCTTGACAGTAAAGATATAAGTTTAATTTTGTATTATTACAGCAATTCTGATAAAAGATTAGATAAAGATGAGCTTGATAGACTGGTTAAAAATAGAGAAAGAATTAATGAGTTCCACCGCTATTTTGGAATGCCGTCAATAATTTTTGATGATGAACTTGTCCGTTTTCGACATCCCTATCGTGAAAGACATTTTCCACCCTTTAACACCAAAAAATATGATAAAAAATATAAAATTAATGGTGGTACAGAAATAATCAAAGTTAGAGGTAATAATTATGATTACCGTTACAATAATAAAAGAACAGGTGTTGAAGAAAAAATAGAAATAAAAAATAAAAAATATGAATATTATTATCGTGATCGGAATATGATGGAAAAACTTGAAGTGCATCATGCTAATAATAAGTATAGTTATTATTATAAGAATTTTAATAATGGTAGAACAATAAAAAAAGAAGGAAGAGGAAGGAAAGCAAATAAATATAGTGTTTATGAAGAGCTAAAAGAAAAGTATCGTGATCTGGAAGATGATGACTATTATGAAGATGAATACGAGGATGATGATAATGATGAGGATGATGATAATGGAATAGATGTTAAATTTGATATTAAAATTGATTTAAGTGATCTCTTTAATTAAAAAATTAATTAATTAAATTTGTATTGCTATTTAAAAAGGCCGGATTTCTCCGGCCTTTATTTTTATCTAAAATTTATTCAAATTTTATTAAATTTAGTGGCACCATCCTGCTCCATAACCAAATTCTCTATCATTATAATTTCTGCTGTTAAAGCCATCATTTCTATTTCCAGAGAAACCTCTTCCCATCATTCCATGGCCAAATCCATCATTAAATCTTGAATGTCCATTTCTACCATAACTTCTATTAGAGTGATGTCCAAAATCATTATTGAAACGTCCCTGGAAGCGATCTTCATTACCCAATCTATTTTCTTCAATTAAATTTAGCTGTTCTTCAGTTAAAACTTCTGCTATATTTTCTTGATTAGCCATTCTTTTCTCGTCCATCTGCATAAAAATATCTTCTAATTTATCTTCAACTTCTCCGATCTCAGCATTACTTGCATTTCTAAATTCTAAATCTCTAAGTTCACGGTTTAAATTTCTCATTTGATCTCTTAATTCTTCAGTTTCATTATAAAATTCTTCTCTTAAATCAGCAATTTCATTAATCTGTTCCTGACTAAGTTCAATTCTATTATATCCTACTCCATCACCATAATTTTTTTCTCCTGCATTATATCTAGGCTGATTATTTGCTGCACCCATATTTGACTGAGAACCATGAGCAAAAACTGCACCTGTAAATACTGCTCCTAAAACCACCATTACTAGTAAAGCTGTTAATAATTTTTTCATATCTAATTCACTCCTTTAATTTTTTTGTTATGCTTTTCTTAACTTCTGACTTCATTATAGGAGTAAATTATGAAGGAAATATGAATTTCAAAAAATAAAACTATAAATACTTAAATTAAATTACTAAAACAGCTTAATATTTTGTTGCTATTTAAAATGATTAACTACAACATAACTTAAAAAGGAAGTAAGTCCACCTAAAAAAGTCCCCCAGATAAGATCAATTATAGTAATTGTTAAAGGCCAATCTTTGATTGTTGCAAGATTGGTTAAATCATAAGTGGAATAAGTAATTAAACCAAAAAACATACCTGCAAATAATGCATACTGCCAGCTGGATATTGCCAGGGCTCTATTTAAAACAAAAAACACTAATCCTGCAGTAAAAAGTATATAGAATGTAAAAGCGGCTGTCATATTAAAGTTTTCTTTCATCAAAAAACCTAACTGATCTCTATACAAATTTTTGGCTACTGCTCCCAACCAGATAAAATCAATTACTAAAAAAATAATAAATGTAATTAGATAATTTTTTAAAAAAGTCATAATTCTAATCTTCCTCTCCTTTTATATTTTCTAACTCTCTGACTCTTATTCCCGTCATTACGTCTGAACGAGTTATTATCCCTTTGATTTCATCATTTTCCATAACAAGTAATCGACCTATATCTTTTTGAAAAAGCAATTTAAACGCTTCAAATAATTCATCATCCTCTTTAACACAATGCAAATCTTTATTCATAATACTTTGGACAGGAGTATTACGATAATCATCTTGCGATACTTTTCTTGCATCTTCCATTGTAACTATTCCAACAAGCTCTTCATTTCTTAACACAGGAAATCCAGAATGTTTATCTTCCAACATTTTTTGTATTAAACGATGAATACTCATATTTGCTGGTACTGTTTTAACATCTCTTGTCATCAGATCTTTAACTTTTAAATTTGATAAAGCTAATTTAATATTACTAAATTGATGTTCTTGAGAGGCACCAACATAAATGAAAAAAGCAATAAAGACTAAAAGGAAATTACCGCTGATAAAACCAAATATACCAAAAATCCAGGCAAATACTTTCCCAACTCTAGAAGCAATTTCTGTTGCCCTTCTAAAAGATGTTTTTTGAGCAATTACTGCTCTCAATATCCGCCCACCATCAGATGGAAAAGCTGGTAAAAGGTTAAAAATAGCTAAAAATATATTTAATTGACCTGTATATAAAATTACCAAACGTAGATCTTCAAACATAAATTCGGGTGCAAAACGACCAATGAAAACAAAAATCAAACCAATAAAAAGACTTGTTAAAGGTCCACTAGCAGCAATTTTAACTTCATTCTTTGGGTCTTTAGATATTTCTTCAATATTAGCCAAACCTCCGAATAACATCAGAGTAATGTCTGTCGTCTTAACATCTTTTGTTCTTGCTACAAGTGAATGAGCCAGCTCATGAATTAAAATACTGATAAAAAGCATAACTGCCATAATAAATCCTAATAGATATGGATTTAAAATTAATTCTCGCCTAATAATATCAGTATTTTCAGTTAGATAAATAATATTACTGCCAAATGCCCAGGCAAAAAAAGGTAAAATTATCAATAAACTAACATGAATTTTTACAGGTATCCCAAATAAATGCCCAACTGTAAAAGAACTCTTCATAGCTATCCCCCCAATTCAAAATTTAAATATTAATAAAGTCTTTTTATATCATTTAAATAATCAAAATCATTCTGCAGTACTTTTTTAATGTTTTTAGAAAGCTCTATATTGTTATCTGAAATATACTGATCAAAATCTAAGATGTTTTCAGAGTCAACTTGA
The DNA here is from genome assembly GCF_000350165.1 of Halanaerobium saccharolyticum subsp. saccharolyticum DSM 6643. NCBI lineage: Bacteria > Bacillati > Bacillota > Clostridia > Halanaerobiales > Halanaerobiaceae > Halanaerobium > Halanaerobium saccharolyticum. The sequence continues at coordinate 542,285 of NZ_CAUI01000005.1, read as the reverse complement.
GCAAGCTGGTTTAAATAGAATCTAATTTGTATTAAGGCAGAATTACTTATGCCACCTTTTTCTTTGATTAGATTTAATCTTTTCAAAATAAAATTCTGGATAATTTTTAAAGATACTGCTTTGTTTTTATAAGGCAAAACTGCTTGATGAGCATAAATTCCCTCTGATAAACTTTGAAAATCATTTGCTTTTAAATGAGCAGCTGCAAATAAAGATACTCCATTAGGATTAATTTTATTAACTTCTTCTAATTGTTCCAGCATTTGATCAGGAGTTAATTTAAAAACTGATATTCCGGGATAAATTGCTTTATCAATCACTTTTCTATCTTCTTTAATCCAGCGGCTCAATTCAGAAAATAAGTTTTCTGTATAAGTCATTGGAATCACAAAATCAAGATAATCTTCTTTTAGCCAAAAAGACCAATTTTGCAGAGCTCTATAACGCGCCTCATCCTTACCTGGAATAACATCAGCTGATATTAACAGTTCTGGATCAGCATCTTTAAGCATTTCAGATGTTTCTTTTACCATTTCTGTGATCAAATTTTCTCGATATTTATTCCAAAGAGAAAAATTAGAGCTAGAACTTTTAAGTTCAAAAGGATCAATTCCATATTTTTCTTTAAATCTTTCAACAGTCCGTTTATCATAGCCAAAACTACCTCGATATTCCTCCGGGAAGCGAATATAATCTAAATTAATTCCTTGAATATCATAGTTTTCTACCAAATATAGATATCTCTGCTGCAGAAATTTTTTTACATCTTCTCTAGCAGGTGAAAGCCAGGTTGAATCATGATAACTCACAATATTCCCTTCTCTATCCTTATTAGCCCATTCTGGATTTTCACTTAAAATTAGACCGGGACTGCCACTTGTATTTTCATTAAAAACCCAGACCCAGGGATGTATTTCTATTTTTCTCTTTTTAGCTTCTTCAATTAATATTTTTAAGGGATCGCCTTCCCAGTTTTCAAACTGAGAATCTTGAATAAATAATTCATTATCAGGAATAACTGTTTTTCCCTTATAAAATGTTTCAGGGAATATAAGATTAAAATTAGCTTTTTGAACAGTATCCAACAGTTTCTGCACTCCAGACCTACCATTTAAATTAGCAAAAGTCCCATTATCAAGCCAAAAAGCTCTGAGCTGTACAGGTTTTGATTCAATAATTTTCATTCTGATTTGGTCTGCTCTATTGGTTATTGCTAATTCTAATTCTCTAACCCTACGATCTTTTTTTTGCTGATAAGCCTGAATTTGTTCTTGATATAATCTTTCTAATTCTTCTAAATTAGACTCTACTTCTTTGCTATCAATAATTTTAAAATCAGATTCGGCTTCTTTTACTTTTTTATTTAAATTATTTAAAGCGCGTTCCGCATCTCTAATTTCTAATAATGACCTGCGGTATTCTTGTGGTTCATAATAGGCAGCTGAACTAAGAGAATAGAGAAACATTATTATAATAAGTACTAAAGTTATTATATTGAGTTTTTTATTCATTATTATTCTCCTCATTATTAGCCGCCTCATTATTATCCTTGTTTAAAATTTGATTCCATTCTTTCTCCATATTATCTAATGCTTCTTTAGCAGTAATTTTATTTGCAAAAGCTCTGGCAAACTGTTCATCCATTACTTTTAATAGTTTATCTGCCTGAGGGTGTATTAAAGTTAAATCTTTATTTTTAAATAATTGTTTTCTTAAAATCTTTTGAGCTTCATTCTCAAGAGATTTTCCAGCAGTAGTTTCAGTTATAATTTCTTCTTTTTCTAATGCTAAATTTTCTTCTAAGTTAAGAGCTGAAGATAAAATAGAGCTACGTTGGCTGAATTCATGTTGTGATTCGGCGGAGGTTATAAGATAAGCAAACTCTGCAGCTTCTTTTTTGTAATCAGCTCCTTTAGGAATCACCAAATTCATTAAAGGGGAGTTGATTACACCATCTTTCGCTGTAGGAATAGCTGCTAAAGCAGTTTGTTCTTTTAAATATTTTGATTCATTTTCAATTGAATCTAAAAATTGAGGTGCAGTAAATAAAATAGCTAAATCATTTTTTTTATAGCGCTCTAAAGCAATATTAAAACCTGAATTTAGAGTATCTTTAGGAATTACTCCTTTTCCTACAAGTTCTTGATATTTAGTTATTATTTTTTCAGCAGCTTCTGTATTAAAAGCTGCTTTTCTCCTTTTATTTTGATCTTCAAATAAGTCTATACCTGCTTCAATAAATTCATGGTGAATTTTTATCTGAGGCATTAAAGCATAAACCCCTGTTTTTTTAGTTATTTCTTCAGCAATTTCAAATAATTGTTTGCGATCATTAATTACAGTTTCTGGATCTAGTTCAGCAATTTTAAATATTTCCTGATTATAGGCCATTAATTTAGAACTAACATACCAGGGAAAAGCATAATACTTACCCTTATAAAAACCGTTATCCCAGAGTAAGGGATAATAATATTGACTATAATCCTGTTTCAAATCTGAAATTGAATACAATAGATCTTCTTTTAATAGTGAAGACATTAATTGGGGTGAGAGATTAACTACTTCTGGCACATCGCCCGCTGCAATACGATAACGAAGCTTCTGATTAATTGAAGAAAAATTAGTATCTTCCCAGATGATCTTAAAATCAGGGTTTTTACTTTCAAATTCTTCTATCTTACCCAAAAAATAATCATCATATTGAGGACTTAAACTTATAGTCCAGAATTCTATTTCTTTTTCTGCTTGGGCTGCTGCAGGAAATACCAAGATCATTAATATAAAAACAAAAAATATTTTTTTAAATTTTGACATATTGTTCTCCTTTATAAATTGCTATATTAACTTTAATAAAAATAATAAATCAATCAAATGGCAAAAACCTCTCCTGTCGATGAGAGAGGCTCTTACCTGGCAGCAGGGTAAATTTAATTACTAAGTATATAACATAATTAGAGATAATTTACTTTTTTCCTGCTTTGATAAATAATTAAGCTGTAAAGACTTTTTGAGCTGAAGGTATTAATTTGATTTCTAAAGGAAAAGCAGGCCCTTTTTCTCCATCAATATCACAGTGCTCTTCCTTTGTTTTATTTAACATAGTTATTTTTAGGTAATTATCCTGCAGATAGATTAAATTATCATTTTTAATATCTTTGCCATTAAAAAGATCTGCTGCTGCAGAACTCAGTTTTAAAATGTTGCCTGTTTTAACAGCCAGTAAATCAAATAATCCATCATCAATTGAAGCTAGTTTAGCTATGTTTTTAAAGCCTCCAGCATCTTTACTATTAAAAACAAAAAAACCTAAAAAATCACCTTCAATTACTTTTTCTGAGCATTCTATCTTTAAATTCATTGGTTTAATATTTGGAAGTTCTTTTAGTCCCTGCAGGTAATAGGCTGCTTTCCCGAGTCTGTTTTTCATGTCAGTTTCTGTTCCATGAGCTATTTGAGAAATAATGCCGCCTACGCATACATTTAAAAAATACCTATCATTTACTTTGCCCACATCGATTTCTCTAATATTCCAGTCCAGAATTCTTTTAATACTTTTTTCTATATTTTGAGTCATACCTAAAAAGGAAGCAAAGTCATTGGCAGTTCCAGCTGGAATGATTCCAAGTGGTAGATCAATTCCCTTTTTCTGCAGTAAATCTAGCATCTCGCTAGCTGAACCATCACCACCAGCAACAATAACAGCTTCAAAATTATTATCAATATCTTTTAAAGCCTCTCCAAAATCACCTGGCTCCATACTTCTAAAGATATCTACTTTATATCCAGCAGCCTGAAAATGTTTTAAAAATAAGTCTAAATAAGAATTAAAAGATTTATCACCAGCTGCTGGATTGTATATTAATTTGATTTTTTTGTTAAGCATCTAATCAACTCCTATTAAGCATTTTAATTATACCATAAATTACTTAATAAGAACAAAAACTATTTAATTTAAACTCTTTCATTAAAATACTGATCAACTTCTTTTAAAAGATCAATTATATCTAAGTTCTGAGGACACTGAGGCTCACACTGTCCACACTCTATACAATTACTGGCTCTTGCTGTTTCATCCAGTTTAAAATATTTTTCGGCCATTTCTTGACCCTTATTAAGTAGTTTTGCCTGATTATATAAATGAAAATTCTCAGGTATATTAATAGCTTCCGGACAGGGAAGACAATATTCACAGCGAGTACAGGTTATTGGACCTCTCATTTCTTCTGCTACTTTTTCCATCATCTTAAATTCTGAATCACTTAAAAGTCCAACTTCTGATTCAGAAGCTGTCTCAAGATTTTCTTTAAGCTGCTGCATATTACTCATACCACTTAAAACTACACCAGGTTCTTTTTGACTCCAGATCCAGTGCAGGGCCCATTCTACTGGAGTCCTATTTTCATTTTCAGATTCAAATAACTTTTTGGCTGCTGGTGGTGGTTCCTGGGCCAGCCAGCCTCCACGAATCGGTTCCATAATAACTACTTCAATTCCTTTAGAATAAGCTTTCTGCAGACCTTTTTTGCCAGCCTGGTATTCTACATCTAAATAATTATATTGAATTTGACAAAAGTCCCAGTCATGGGCTTCTAATATTTCTTCAAATAGAGAATAGCTATCGTGAAAAGAAAAACCAAGATATTTAATTTTACCTTCTTCTTTTTTCTTTTCTGCCCATTCAATAATATCCAGATCTTTAACAGTCTGCCAGTGTCCCTCATCTAAAGCATGCAGCAGATAAAAGTCAATTGATTCAACTTCCATTTTTTCCAGCTGCTTATTAAATATTTTATCTAAATCTTTTTCTGTCTCACATTCCCAGATTGGCAGTTTAGTTGCTAGATATACTTTTTCTCTGTAGCCATCTTTTAAAGCTTTTCCCACAACTTTTTCGCTTTCCCCCTGGTGATAGGGCCAGGCTGTGTCAACATAATTTATTCCATTATCAATTCCATAACGAATCATTTCAATCGCTTCCGCCTCATCAATATTAGCAGAATCATCATCAATTATTGGCAAACGCATTGCTCCAAATCCAAGGGCTGAAACTTCTAAATCAAGCTTTTCCATTTTTCTATAATTCATTTTTTACCTCCAATTTTCTTAAACTAGGATGTAAATAAAATTACCGCAGATTAAAATATCTACGGTAATTAATAACTCTCATATTTTAAATAATTATTTTTTCTTAAATTTCTTTAATAAATGAAGCAAGTCCCAGACCACCAAATTCAATCCGACCATTAACGCCACCATCTAAGGCACCAATTTCTGCATGAAGTAATGCAATTCCGCATTCAAGTCTCTTATAGGCTGATGGCTCACTTTTGCAATCAACAACTAATTTGCCATCTCCATAATAGAAACGCCAGGGTTGTCTATTTAATCTCGAAGGCGCATAACTACCTATTTTTATAGCATTTTTAACCCAACCCGGCCAATCTGGATCATAACCGTCAGGACATAATTCTTTAACATCTAAACGATCTCGATGAGGAAAAAGTTTTGAAATAAAGTGTCTTGTTAAATTATAATTTTCTGATGAATAACCTATTGGACTAACAGCAACTAAGCGTTCTCCTCTTTTTAGATCAATATTAATTTTTGATCTCTCAGGTATATATCTACCACCAATCCAGCAGCTTCCAAGACCGTGAGAGGTTGCTTCTAAAATAGCTGCCTCACCAATATAACCCATTTTGCTCCAGCGGTGTTTTCCATTCTCATTAATAATAAAAGCAATAAAAGCTGGAGAGTCAGTAAAATTACCATACTTCCCTTTTAAAGCAGGTAAAATATCTTTAACAGATTCTTCAATAATTTCCACCCTTGCCTCAGGATAAGTTTCATTTAATTCTTCAAATTTTTTCTCAAGAGATTTTAAAGTAAAGGGCTTAATTTCCTTCGTCATATACTTCTGCTGAGAATAACGAGTCTGCACAGCCTCATACCATTTTTTAACAGGAATATTCATAGGACCCGCTCCTTTCCTAATTAAATATCTTATTTTTTTATTTAAAAGTCTATTTATTCAACAGCCATAACTTCTTTTATTTCAGCTAGTTTTTCATCTAAAATAGTTTGATTTTTTGCTTCGACAACTAATCTCAAATAAGGTTCTGTATTAGAAGGCCTCACATTAAACCACCAATCATTATATTCTAAGCGATAACCATCAAAATCATAAAAATTAAGCGGTTCTTTTTGATCAAAGAAATATTCTTTTAAATTTTCCATAACTTCCTTTTTATTTTCTATTTTAAAGTTGACTTCTCCAGAAGTTGCATATTTATCAAGTTCAGCAATATATTCAGAAATAGTTTTTCCTTCTTCCTTCAACCTTGCTGCAACATTTAATACAACAAGAGCAGTCAACATTCCAGAATCACAGTAGAAAAAATCTTTATAATAATAGTGTCCAGCAAGTTCTCCTCCACAAATACCATCTATTTCTCTAAGTTTTAGCTTTGCATAGGCATGACCTACCTTCCACATATGAGATTTACCACCCAGTTTTTCTATATGCTCTTTAACAGACCAAGATGTGCGAATATCATAAAGAACATTTTTTCCTTTATTCTGTTTTATATAATATTCTGCAAGTAAAGCAATTATTAAATCAGGAGAAATAAAATTTCCCTTTTCATCTAAGAACATAACTCGATCGCCATCACCATCAAAAATTAAACCCAGATCTGATTCTTTTTCTAATAATAACTTTTTTAAATCTTCTCTATTTTCAGCTTCTAAGGGATTTGCTTCATGATTTGGAAAAGTACCATCAAGTTCATTATATAAATAATGAGGCTGATCACCGAAAATAGCATCTGTTAAAATTGCTACCATCCCGTTTGAAACATCAATTGAAAGATCTAAATTTGATAAATCTGGTAAATATGATTTTTGGAAATTTATATATTCTTCTTTTAAATCATGTTTTAAAATATTACCTTTTTTATTTTTACCAACAGGCTTAACCTCTTTAGTTTCAATCATTTCTTCTAACTCTTTTAAACCAGAATCGTAACCTACCGGCAGAGCATTTTCACGAGAAATTTTTAATCCATTATACTCAGGTGGATTATGAGAAGCTGTAATCATTACCGATGCTTTATAGTCATGCTTGGCTGTGCCATAATAAACCATTGGAGTTGTTGCATAACCAATTTTATAGACATCTGCTCCCTGATCTGTAATTCCAGCTGCTAAAGCTTCAAAAACTTCTGGTGTTGATTCACGATCATCGAAACCAACTAAAACCTCATCTGCAGCCAGAAGCTCTGGTAAAAAATATCCTATTTTATAAACATCTTCTTTATTGAAATCTTTGTTATAAACGCCTCGAATATCATATGCTTTAAACGCTTTCAAAATATCCCTCCTTAAGTTTATATATATTTTAATTATAACATATTTTTGCAATGTATCTATAGTTTTTCAATAATTCTTTCTATTATACATATTCTATGTTTATTAATTTTTTCCTTGTTTTTTTAAAAAAAAGAGTCTAGAGCAATTTAAATCTCTAGACTCTTAGTCAAATTATGAGGCTTTTTCTTGATTAATTGAATCAAACTCTTTTAAACTATCTGTTTTCCGGGACCAATAAGTTGCAACTAATGGACCTGAAATATTATGCCAGACACTAAAAATAGCTGCTGGTATTGCTGCTGCTGGACTAAAATGAGCAACAGCCAGTGAAACTGCTAAACCTGAATTCTGCATTCCAATTTCAATACTTAAAGCACGTTTTTTTGCTTCTTCCAGACTCAGTTTATCACCTAAAAAGTAACCACTTAAAAGCCCTAGTACATTATGTAAAATAACAATTAAAAATATAGCTGCACCTGTAGTAGCTATTTTCCCTGAGTTAGCTCCCACTACTCCACCAACAATTAAAACTATGGCTATAACAGAAACTGCCGGAAGTGATTTAGTTACTGCTTTTAATTTAGAACCAAAAAGACTATTAATAATAAGACCTAAAATTATTGGAATTAAAACTATCTTTACTATTGAAATAAACATAGCACCTGCTGAAACTGGAATCCATTTACCTGCAAGCCAGGCGGTTAACAATGGAGTCAATATTGGTGCTAAAAAGGTAGATAATGTTGTGATTGAAACTGAAAGTGCAACATCTCCTTTTGCTAAATAGGTCATTACATTAGATGCTGTTCCACCAGGACAAGTACCTACTAAAATTACTCCTACTGCTAATTCTGGTGGTAATTGAAAAACAACTGCCAATCCAAAAGCAATTAAGGGCATTAATGTAAATTGTGCAAAAGACCCCAATAGAATATACTTAGGATGTTTTAAAATATTTTTAAAATCGTCAACTTCTAATGTCATGCCCATCCCAAACATTATAATCCCAAGTAAAATAGTAACCTGCGGCAGCACCCAGGCAAAGGCTGCAGGTTGAAAAAAGCCTATAACCGCTGCTACAATTGTCCAGACAATAAAATAATCTCCAATAAACTTAACTGATTTTTCTAATGTTTTCATCGTAAAACTCCCTTCTCTCTACTAAATTATTTAGATACTACTTTAACATATTAACAATCTAAATTCAAAATTGTTTCAACTTAATATTTTTTTCTCGAATTCAAAACACAAATAGCTCAAATATTTTGCAGGATTTGACTCTTTTAACAAGAATATAATCAAAATAAGCACTTTAAAGAGAAGGGAGTAGATTAAGATGATTAAAAAAATCGTTACTATATTATTATTAGCTCTTTTTGTTTTTAATCTAAGTACAGCTGCAGCAGAATTAAAAGATCCCTGGACCTCAGAAAAAGAACAGGGGATACATGGAGGAACCTTAATTTCTACACTACTTGGAGATCCAAAAACTTTCAATACTATTATTGCTACAGAAACATCTTCTTCAGCTATAATCGATGGCTATATTTTTGAAGGTTTAGTTACTAGAAATGGAATTACAACTGAATACGAACCTGAATTAGCTAAAGATTGGACAATATCTGAAGATGGAAAAACTTATACTTTCCATCTTCGAGAAGGTGTGCAGTGGAGTGATGGCCAGGAATTTACAGCTGATGATGTTATCTTTACTTTTGATGTAATTAAAGATGAAAATATCCCAACCAGCAGTCGTGATGTGCTAAAGGTTGACGGGGAGTTTCCTGAATATAGAAAAATTGATAAATATACAGTAGAATTTGTTTTGCCGAGCAAATTTGCTCCATTTTTAAATAATATGCTGGCTCCAATTATTCCACGCCATAAACTTTACACTATCTGGCAGAATGGAAATTTTAATAACAGTTGGGGAATTAACACTGATCCTAAAGAAATCGTTGGTACTGGGCCATATAAATTGGTAGATTACAGAAATAGCGAAAGAATTGTGATGGAAAAAAATGATTATTACTGGCGTCAAGATCCGACTGGCAAGCCTCTGCCCTATATAGAAAGATGGATTAGAGTTATTGCAGACAGCCAAGAAACAGAATCACTGCTCTTTGAAAATGGCCAAAGTCATTTTTTAGCTGTCAGAGGAATTGACTACAAAAGATTAAAACAGCAGGAGGAAAGAAGTAATTTTACATTGATCGATGCTGGCCCAACTTTCAGCACCAACTTTTTAGTTTTTAATCTGAACCCCCGTAATCCTAATTTAGAGGATGAGCCATATAAATATGAATGGTTTACAAATCTAAATTTTAGAAGGGCAGTAGCCTATGCTTTTGATAAAAATACGATGATTAACCAGGCACTTGCCGGTCAGGGAAGTAAACAGTGGAGTCCTATTAGTTTGCCAAATAAGGTCTATTTAAATGAAAATGTGACTAAATATCCTTACAGTCTTGCCAAGGCAAAAGAAGAATTAAAAAAAGGTGGCTTTGAGTGGAATCAAAATGATCAGTTAATAGATTCAAAGGGAAATATAGTTGAATTTAGTATGGTAACTAATGCAGGTAATAATGTACGTGAGTCTTTATTAAATATTATTGCATCTGAGTTAAGGGAATTGGGAATGAAGATTAATTCTACTCCAGTTGAATTTAATAAAATGGTTAATCAACTCAGCAATGAATGGAATTTTGACACTATTTTAATTGGTTTAACTGGTGGTGTTGAACCACATAAAGGAACAAATGTCTGGATGTCTAATGGCCACCTTCATATGTGGAATCCGGTCCAGGAAGAACCTGCTACAGAATGGGAAGCAAGGCTTGATCAGTTATTTACTAAAGGCGCTTCCGCAATAGATGTTGATGAGAGAAAAGAATATTATGATGAATTTCAAGAAATTATAACTGAAAAACTGCCAGTAATCTATACTGTAACTCCAAATTCAATTTATGCTGTTAGAAATAGTTTAAAAAACACAGAAGTTACAGCTTATGGTGGCGTTCTCTGGAATATTCATGAATTATATTTGGAGAATTAGACTATGAAAGATTATATAATTAGACGGATTTTGATTGTAATTCCTTTACTTTTGGCAATCTCTATTTTATCATTTTTTATTATGCAGCTCTCTCCTGGCAGTTATCTGGATGAAATGAGGTTAAATCCTGCTATTTCAGAAGACTTAATTAATGAAATGGAAGCTGATTTTGGTTTAAACAAAAATATATTTATGCAGTATTTTTCCTGGTTAGGGCAGATAATGCAGGGGAATCTTGGCGAATCTTTTACCTATAGAGTCCCAGTCAGCCAGATAATTGGCAGCCGTTTATTAAATACATTACTTTTATCAGTTGCTGCCATGTTAATCAGTTGGGGTATTTCTATACCTGTTGGTATTTATTCTGCTACCCACCGCTACAGCTTATTAGATAATATATTTAGTATATTTGCTTTTATTGGATTATCTATACCAAATTTTTTCTTTGCTCTACTGCTTCTTTTTTCTATAGTCAAATTTAATCTACCCTTGCCAATTAATGGTATGACAAGTATTATGTATGATTATTTAACACCTATTGAAAAAGTTATTGATATCTTAAAACATCTTTTAGTACCGGCTGTAGTCCTAGGAACTGCAGGAACAGCTTCCCTAATGCGGCAGATGCGTGGGCAAATGCTTGATGTGATCAATAAGGACTATATTAGAACAGCAAGAGCTAAGGGCCTTAAAGAAAGAGTAGTAATTAATAAGCATGCTTTTCGTAATGCTATTAATCCAATGATCACAATTTTTGGCTTTCAGCTCAGTTCTTTATTCAGTGGTGCTGCTTTAACTGAAATTGTAACAGGCTGGCCCGGGCTTGGAAAAATGATGCTGACTGCAGTTAGGTCTAAAGATTTATATCTTGCAATGGCAGGGATGATGATGGGAAGTTTAATGCTGATTATTGGTAATTTAGCTGCAGATATTCTACTTGCCTTAAATGATCCCCGAATAAAATATAATTAATTTGATAAAATATGGAGTGTTAATATGAATAAAATTTTAAATAATAACCAAAACAAAACTAAAATTGATCATAAAAAAAACACACTGTGGAAAAATAAATTATCAAATTTATATCAGAATAAACTTGCTCTAACTGCAGGAATTATAATTATTATACTTTATCTCCTGGCTATCTTTGCTCCATTTTTTGCTCCTTATAATCCAACTACAAATTTTAAAGATAAATTTTTTCATCCACCAACAAAAATACATTTTAGTGATCAAAATGGTTTGAGGACTCCCTATATTTATAAAACAGAAGTTAAAGCAGGTTGGGCAGAATATGAAATTAATAAAGATAAAAAATATTCACTTAAGTTTTTTGATAAGGGCGATAGCTATCAATTTTTAGGTCTTTTTGAAAGCGATATTCATCTTTTAGGAGTCGAAGGTGATCTACCTTTATTTATTTTAGGTAGTGATAATTATGGTAGAGATTTATTTAGCAGAATCTTGTATGGGGGCAGAGTGTCTTTATTTATAGGCTTTGTTGCTATTTTTATTACTACTTTTATTGGCCTAATTATGGGAGGGATTTCTGGTTATTACGGTGGTTTTGTAGATTCAATTATTATGAGAGCTGTGGAAGTTATCATGTCTATTCCAAGTTTTTATTTGCTGCTGGCATTAGCTGCGGTATTACCACTTGATGTCTCTTCTTCTTTTCGTTTTTTTCTAATAGTATCAATTTTAGCATTTCAGGGTTGGGCTGGAATGGCCAGAGTAATCAGAGGTATGGTTTTATCTACCAAAAGTGAAGACTATGTAAAAGCTGCTGAGGCTATTGGAGCCGATGATAAAAGAATTATTTTAAAGCATATTCTTCCCTCAACAGCCACTTATGTTATTATCAGAGCTACTGTTGCTATACCAGGCTATATAATTATGGAAAGCGGCTTAAGTTTTATTGGACTAGGAATTCAAGAACCATCAGCAAGCTGGGGAAATATGTTGAGTGCCGCCCAAAACATAACAAAAATTTCTGATTTCCCCTGGTTATTATTACCTGGTTTATTTATTTTTATTACTGTTTTAAGTTACAATATTTTAGGTGATGGTTTAAGGGAAGCACTAGATCCTAAATATTAAAATATTATATTCAAACAAAAAACCCTTTCTGATTCAACAGACTTTTTTAGCAATCTGTTTTCAGAAGGGTTTTTGTATATTAAATCTATTTTTTCAAAGTTCACTAGATATCTCAACAATGGATTAACAAAAAATTATAACTAAGTCCCTTTATTCTTAATTTTGTGCCAGCAATTCATTAACTGCTGCTGATTTATTAAAACCAGTAGTCAATTTTTCTGGTATAGAATTCAATCCCTCAGCTGCTGATATTACTGCAGCAATTACCATAGCTCTGGCTGAAGTATCTCCACCTGCCATAATATTAAGTGTAAGAGCTTCCAGGATATTATCAGCATTCCACAAGACATCTAAAACAATTGGAAAGCCCTGTTTAATTGAGCAGCCCTGACCTCGATCATCTGCGTTAGCCACAATTTTACCTTTAGAACCTATCTTTTTAAAACTTTCTTCAACAAATTGATTAATTCCTTTATTATCTTCAATCGCTTTTTTATAATCTTTACCTGCCAGCACTTCCTGAATAACATTAAAGACAAATTCTGCTGTTTGATCAACAACTTCTCCATTATGAGTTAAATGAATCAAATCTAAAAATTCCTTTTTTGAAATTTCTTCTTCTATAAATACAGATAAGCTGCGAGAAATCCCTCCCAATTCAACATTTTCAGCTCCTATCAGAGTGTCTGAACCCTTAAACTTCTCCAATGAATCTTTCATTGCATGATCCATATACATTTCATTGTTTTCCAGATACTCAACCCAGTCATCTCTAAACTCTTTTAGGTCAAAGCCCTGATGATCAGAAATGGACTGCAGCAGAGCAAAGGCCTGCTCTCCATAGTGAGATAAATCTCCTGCTTTTTTACTCTCGTGGAACTTAGACATCGGAGTAGTGTATTTCTTAATAATTCCTGAATAGTTATCTGCAAGCTTTTCTGTATCATATACCCAGTGAGATCCGAATGAAAGTGCATCTGCTATCATAACTGACTTTACTAAGTCTTTTCTTTTAGATTGCATAATTAAAACCTCCAGAATTTATATTTGTTCTCTCAAATCTAATATTATTATAGTCCTTTAAGCTTGAAGATGAAATTAAATTGCTTACATATTTGTTTCCAATCCTTGTTTTCATAGATTAGCAGTAAGGACACTTAAAAGCGAAGCAAAAATTGTAGCTATGTAGATAGATTGATTCACAAATCATATGTAATAAATATGAATGGTAACTCTTACCGAATGAAAGAAACTAAAGAATGGCTGGATCAATAAAATTAATATTATTTTTTGCTTACTCGGGTCAATTTTCAATTAATAAAAGGTTCAAATTTTACTTGACAAAAACAAGCCCCCAACAAAGGGGACTGCAATAAGGATAAAATCAAGGGGGTGTATGTCAATGTCGGTTTCAATTCTCAGCCCCCAACAAAGGGGACTGCAATATCATCTCTTCTGCTTTGACTTATGCTGATGAAATGTTTCAATTCTCAGCCCTCAACAAAGGGGACTGCAATATGGGAGGATACGCGCTACAGCTGACGCTTTCAATGTTTCAATTCTCAGCCCCCAACAAAGGGGACTGCAATTTAACAATCAGGTTACTGTTAATCACGATACAGCAGTTTCAATTCTCAGCCCCCAACAAAGGGGACTGCAATTCCATCACAGACTCCTAATAACAACTCCATTACCTGTTTCAATTCTCAGCCCCCAACAAAGGGGACTGCAATCTGATCTCTTTCCATCTTTGGTCCTCGCATTTGAAGTTTCAATTCTCAGCCCCCAACAAAGGGGACTGCAATTCATCAATTGACAAATCAATGAAATCAAGTGGCCTGTTTCAATTCTCAGCCCCCAACAAAGGGGACTGCAATCAAGCTATGCTTATTGCATCAGTCAAAGCCATTTTGTTTCAATTCTCAGCCCCCAACAAAGGGGACTGCAATACTTTTAACTTGCCATTTGTTTTTTCAACACTAGTTGTTTCAATTCTCAGCCCCCAACAAAGGGGACTGCAATATTACTGGAAAATACAGATATAGAAAATATGTTTCAATTCTCAGCCCCCAACAAAGGGGACTGCAATAAATAATCTTCAATTTCTTTTTCTCTTTCTGATAGTTTCAATTCTCAGCCCCCAACAAAGGGGACTGCAATAAAAAATTTTACGTCAGCACGATTTAACTGTAAAGGTTTCAATTCTCAGCCCCCAACAAAGGGGACTGCAATTCCAAACTGTTTAGCTGCATAATAATCAGAGCCGTTTCAATTCTCAGCCCCCAACAAAGGGGACTGCAATTCTAACTTTTTAATCTCGTCAGGGATTTGGCTAAGGTTTCAATTCTCAGCCCCCAACAAAGGGGACTGCAATAATTTATATGGCTTTAGAAAACGAGAAAGAAAAACAGGTTTCAATTCTCAGCCCCCAACAAAGGGGACTGCAATGTTTATTGCTTAAATAAAGCTGACAATGATATTTGGTTTCAATTCTCAGCCCCCAACAAAGGGGACTGCAATCAGAACAGACGATGAAGGTTTTGAGGTTAGAAAGCAGTTTCAATTCTCAGCCCCCAACAAAGGGGACTGCAATTGGAAACTACTTTAATAAAGGTGATCAGATTATTATTGTTTCAATTCTCAGCCCCCAACAAAGGGGACTGCAATATATTAAAGATAGCGTGCAGACTGATCCAATGCAGTTTCAATTCTCAGCCCCCAACAAAGGGGACTGCAATATTACAAAATTCTAATTTGCCGAGTATGCGGCGAGTTTCAATTCTCAGCCCCCAACAAAGGGGACTGCAATACTGGGCCAAATGATAACCATTGACCACTTTCGTGTTTCAATTCTCAGCCCCCAACAAAGGGGACTGCAATTTCCTTATTCTCGCAATAGTTTCAGCACTTGGTTGTTTCAATTCTCAGCCCCCAACAAAGGGGACTGCAATAGCATCTAGTTGCATATCATCAACTAGTTATCAATGTTTCAATTCTCAGCCCCCAACAAAGGGGACTGCAATTACTATATCATTATCGGTAATAACCTCATAACCAGTTTCAATTCTCAGCCCCCAACAAAGGGGACTGCAATTTGACTCCCAACTTGCTGCATCCCAATACGAAAAAGTTTCAATTCTCAGCCCCCAACAAAGGGGACTGCAATGAGCCACCTGCTCATTTTCTGTTGTTGATAAGCAGTTTCAATTCTCAGCCCCCAACAAAGGGGACTGCAATCTCTGATTATTCGAAACAAGCCAACATAATTCATTGTTTCAATTCTCAGCCCCCAACAAAGGGGACTGCAATCTCGGGCAAATAACTGTGACTTCCATTCTCGGCTTGTTTCAATTCTCAGCCCCCAACAAAGGGGACTGCAATAACGATAACTCTGCTCTTGCTTTAGCTTTATTGAAGTTTCAATTCTCAGCCCCCAACAAAGGGGACTGCAATATTAATTTGTGCTTTTATTAAATAATAATCAGTAGTTTCAATTCTCAGCCCCCAACAAAGGGGACTGCAATCTGACACCCCGACTGCTTACGGATATAAAGCAGAAGTTTCAATTCTCAGCCCCCAACAAAGGGGACTGCAATAGCAGGCTAAATTAGCCCTGTTAAATCAAGATTCATAAAGGTTATTTTGCGAATATCTATTATCACCTCCACAAAAAATAAAATCATTTTACTTCATCTCCTTCAAATGCCTTTTAGATTAGTATTTATGAGCATTTGCGAAAGAAGCAGTAATTTAACAAACACTCCCCCTTCGCAAATTAAATTAACAGTGTATCATTATCATAATCTACAGACTTAAAGTTCCCATGTTCTTCCACATAATTATCTTTTGGAGCAATTATTTTATAGATCCTAATATTATCTTTTTTCTTGTTCATTAACTCCAATACTTCATTTCTCATCATTAAAAATTTTTTATCATCTAATTGGAATTCAAAAACTGATTTCTGAACTCTTTGCCCATAATTTTCACAGGTTTCAGCAACTTTTCTCAATCTTTTTCTACCTTTAGCATTTTCAGTTGAAATATCGTATGCTAGAACATACATCAATTTTATCACACCTTTACTGATAAATAAATGGTGGGTATTTCTCAACATCTCCTCTTAATCTTCTTGCCAATAACCTTGCCTGGATAAAAGGAATTAAACCATAAGGAATTACTCTATCCAAAAGTGGATGTTTAATTTCATTCTGCTTCTTTTCCTGATATTGTTGTATCAATTTTTTTCTAAAATCTTCTCTCATTTCTACTGCTCCACCAACTTTAAAATCAAAATCATCTTTAATAACTTGTTTTCTATTAATCATAGTTAATACTAATCTTTCTACCATTATTGGTCTTAATTCTTCCATTAGATCTAAAGCTAAAGCTGGCTTGCCGGGTCTTATTTCATGTAAAAAACCAATTTGAGGGTCTAAACCAACTGCTTCTAAAGCAGTTCGACAATCGTGATTCAAAATAACATAAAGATAAGAAAGCATTGCATTGATAGCATCTTTTGGAGGTCTTTTAGTTCTTTTTTTAAATTTAAATATATCATCTTCATTTACAATCATTTCATCAAATACAGAAAAATAATTTTTTGCTGCAATACCTTCAAATCCTCTAACCTGATCAACACTATCGCTGTCATCAATTATGTTTAGTATTCTATCTAATTTTTTACTATTTTTACGAAGTGATTTTTCTATTTTTTCATCATTAATATCTCTAGCACTTCTTAAGAGCATAGCGCGCTGATTATAAATCTTACCTTTAATGAAGCTCTGGCTTAGTTTGCATTTTTCATTTTCATCTTTATATTTATCAAATTGTTCTACTCTCAACAAAACATTACCTTTTACAGGCCCAGCCCAATTACCAATATAACGTCCTGATCTAGTAACTCTAGTTACTGTAACACCATTTTTTATACACCAATCAAGAGCATAATGACTTATTTTAGACCTTCCAAACAAAATAATACTTCCTAAATGATGTCCTGGTATTCTTATTTTTTCTTTTTTCTCAATTTCAACTATTATTACATCATGTTTTTTTCTTAAATAAGATTCAGGATTAGTAATATATAATGTATTTTTAATATGATGAGCCATTATTTTAACTCCTTAAGATAATTTTCTATTCTTCTTGTTAAATCGGGTAAACAGTAATTTTTTAGCGAACAATTATTACATCTTTGATCATTTACTGGTTGTGGTGTGTTTTTTCTGATTAATAATTCTCTAACAGACGATATAGTATCTTTTAATTTCTTTCTTAACTTTTCATCTAAAATAACTTCTCTTCTTTTTCTCGATTTATCATAATAAATATATCCAAAAGTTATTTCTGTAAATAACATTTCTTCAAGACAGATAGCCTGTGCAGCTAACTGAATATCGTCAGCTAATTTATTCTTTTTTTTACCGCTTTTAAATTCAACAGGAATTATTTTATCTCCCTCAAATTCAACAGTATCTGCAACTCCATATAAGCCATATTTTTCTGACCAAAGTGGTAAGCTGTTTTCCACCTTTTTGTCTTTATTATAATAATTTTTTTCATTATCAATTCTTTTATGAACTATATTGCCCTGAATTGTAAATACATTTTCCTCATAAATTTCTTCAATATGAATCAATGCGAACTGCCTAGGGCAATATATATAATGCTGTAAAGCTGATATGGGGATTGAAGATATTTTTTGCCATTCAAAATATTGATTATCCATTTTTACTAATCCAATATTTTAGAAAGTGTAATTTTATCAGGTAGATCATTTTCTATAAATACTTGATAATCACTAAATTTTCTTGGAGTTTCAACATTATCTTTTTTAGAAACATCTATTAAATCAAATAATTTATTTGCTGGAGCATTTCCAGTTTTATCTTCATGTGTAAAGACATATAAACCTCGACAGGCCATCATTCCTCTGCTTGCAGAACGATCTAAATCCCACATTTTAACTAATGATTCCCAGAATATTTCTAAATCCGATTCTTTTACACCAGTATTATCAGCAAAATATGGGTTATAAAAGCCATGGGCAACATATAAGCCATAAGGAATCATAGTTTTTCTTCCCATTTCAGTTATTTTATTAGAACTTGCCCCTTCATCATCAGAACTCTGTTTACGAGCATCTTCAGGTTTAGTTACCGCTACTCTTGTAATTGATAGATCCATCGGAACAATTGGATCTACAGATCTTGCAAAAGTTAATTGAAAAGGTCCCTGAACCTGACCACAATTAAATTTACTGGTACTCATTACTGCACCAAATGTCCTCACATCATAAAAGTTCTTACACATCCAATCTCTAGCATCATCAATTGAATCACGATCATTCGCCTTTTCATCTAATTCTAAATCCTGATATGCCATTTCCTGTTGATTATATAAAACACCTTCATTTTCAACATAAATATTCTCATCTTGAGTTAAAGCAACCCAGTTTCTCACTTTTCTTTTTAAACTTACATCTGAAACTAAACCATGCATTGTTTCGGGATCCACTCGAGGTAGATTGCCTGCATCAGGATCACCATTTGGATTTCCATCTTTTACATCAAATATAAGAATAAAATCATGTCTTTTTTCTGGATTATTATAAATCATTTAATTTTCCTCCTTTTTATCTTTTTCTGGACGATAGGCTTTCTGCTGATAATATCCAAGTGCGAATAAGCCCTGTTCTTTAAGTGACAATGTTGCCGGAAAATCATTAAGTTCTACCATAATATCTTCCAATTCAGACTGCAGCCAGTAATAAAGCCCAGTAGTACTTTCTTCTTTTCTTAATTTTGCTAAATGGTGCTGGGCTTTTCTAATCAGATTACCAAAAACCGAGGCCGGAGCTGAAGAAGCCGTTCCATAATAACGATCAACAATTGTGGATTTAATTCCAGGTAATGCTTTTTTCTGAATGATTTCTATAACACTAAATAAACGGCCACATAAATAAGCGGGACTATTTTCTTTTTTATTTAATTTATTTTTCACCTTTATTCCCCCTTCAGGATGAGAATTAAAATACATTTTTAGCAAAGAAGCTCTTGGTCTAGTTACGCGAAACTCAACATCTGCTTTTATTCGTTTAACTGTATTAAAAAGAACTGCCTCTGCCAATGGACTTCCTTTAATTGCATATGCAGCTATGGATTCTGCCACTATTGGTTTAATATCATCAAATTTAAAAGCTGTCTGACTAACTAAACTGTTTATTCCATAATATCTTTCAGATTTATTATCATCCAACTGCATTTCTCTAAAATAATTATTAATATTCTCTTCAACATTTTCAATAGTTGTACTTATCCAATCTCTTACTACAGTCCGACTGTTATTTGCACTTAAAGCCAGACAATAAAATTTCTCATCATCAATATAAGATTTTTTTCCACTTTTAAATGATTTCAAAAAATCTCTAAGTTCATTCTCTTCTGGATTTTCTAAGAGTTCAAATCCGTTAAACTCTAAATTATTTTTGGTCCAAAAAATGTATAATATATCTCCTATTTTTAATCGATGCTCTTTTTTTGCTATTAAATAATTTGCTGCTCTGCCATATTGAGTAGCACAGTCGAAACAAATCGAAGCAATATAAGAACCTGATAAGCCATATGACTCAAAAGACTTGTGATTAGCTGAAATCAAAGAACTTCCACCACTTTGACCTCCAACTCTAAGTAATTTGAATTGTTCAGGATCACGATCTGCTATTACTTTTTCTTGGCCACAAATCAAACATTCAGAAATAAAATCAGATCTTTTTTCATTTGCTACTTTATTTTGTCTTTTCTGCCAAAATTCTTGAATTGAATCAATTTTCAAAGGGTCTTTTCCATTGACTCTAAAAGCTAACCAGTTATTATTTTTTAAATCATTTTCTATATGATCTTCAACTTGGTTATTTTCTAGAAATTTAAGTATTGAATAAATTGTTTGTTCACTAGTAGCTTGATAACTTTCTAAAATAAGTTTATAAAATTCATTCTTTGTCTTTTTTTGTCTCGAACTTAAACTTTCTTCTTCAATATTACCGAAGACATATGAGGCTTTATCTACTAATAAATGTGGCTTCACTTGACTTGTTCGTCCAATTAAATGATCAGCATAAATAAATATTTTTCCTTCATCACTAACATCAGTAAATCCTAACAATTCTCCTTCTTCATTAATTTCAATTAAATAATCAATAGATCTTTTCTTGAAATGAGGAGGAGGAAAATCTTCAACTGTTTCTGCAAATTCACACAATTTTTCTAATATCATTATTAATTCCTCCAGACTTCTTTATACTTTTCTACAGGAACATTCAGCACACCATTATTAATTTCTGCATTGAAAAAGACAGGTTTTGCTCTCTCTTCATCAATATTATAATTTAAATCAAATAGCATTCTTCCTAATTGGTCAGTATAATCAATAGCTGTTTCAGAACCATCTACTGGAGCAAAGAACGCTGCAAATTCTCTATTGCCTAAAAAAGGTCTTTTATAACAGCTTCCATTATTTACTCGCCTTCTAAACTGATCTCGATATTTGGCAGGATGTTCATTTTTAGCATGTTCTTTTAAACTGACATTTGCCTCAATTATATAACTTACATCCCTTAAAGCTAGCGTATTCCTCTGGGTTCTATCTTTATCCGCATAATAACGGTCATGACCATCATTTTTCATCCAATGCTTTACACTTCCCGGTGATATTTTGCTTTTCACCTCATTTCTTCTTATAGAAATATGCCTGATTGGGTTTAAAACATGTATTTTTTGAATAACCCAATCAAATTCAGGTTTCCAAAAAATTGAAGATAATATTCCTCGAGCAGCAGATGGAGTCATTACTTGATAACTGACTCTTTCAACTTTCATATCTGGTCTGGTAAAACAGGCAAATTCTCCCCAGACTTTTACTTTAACAGGATCAAATTTAAAATCTTCCAAACTTTTTCACCTCCTTTTAGCATTATGGTAAAAAGTCACTTGTATTATATCCATCTAACATTATTCCTTCTTTTTCATCATACTTTCCAGTCCAGACATAAACATCTTCCAATAATTCGTAAAGTATACCATCTTTTAATAAATCATTTACTTTATATTTTCTAATTGAAATAAGATATGGTTGTAATTTACGCCATTCCTCCCTACTGATAAATTCTTTATTTTTAATGACATTTAAATTAACCGGCAATTGATCAATTATATCATTATTTTCAATTATCACATTTACTGTATCATCAGGTATAATTTTAAATTGTCTACTTACTTCTCGAAATTTAAAACTTTTTCTTGATTCATTAATTTTCTTTTTGTCTAAATTTACATCTTTGTATAATGTATCAAAATAACCTAGAAAAATTTCTGCTGTCAGTAATTGCTCAGGATCATTTAAAAAGAGTTTGCTTTTATCAGTAGCCGTTTTATAAATACCTTTAGGTAATTTGTTTTCCTTAGGAGTAAAGACAATTACTTTTCCCTTATCTAGCTTATTTTCTCTATTGCATCTTCCTGCAGCCTGCACAATACTGTCAAGTGGAGCCATTGCCCTTAAAACCATTGGAAAATCTATATCGACCCCTGCTTCTATTAATTGAGTTGAAATCAAGTAACAACTTTCATTATTATTTAATTTTTCTTTCACTTCATTTAAAATAATTTTTCGATGTGCTGAACACATATAAGTTGATAAATGATAAACATTTTTTGAATTATCACTTAAAATAGAATAAAGTTTTTTGGCATCATCTTTTGTATTTAAAACAGCTAATGCTTGTTTTTCTTCTAACATTAGTTCAGCTACCTGATTCCAGCTTAATTTCTTTTCAATATAGCTTAGATCATATTCAACTCGTGCTAAATTTCGAAATAAATTATCAGTGTCTGGAACAAGTTCTTCTATGTTTTTTATACCATTAAATTTATCTCTATCTCCAAAAGCTGGTTGAGTAGCTGTTGAAAATACAATTGCAGAATTATAATTTTTGACTAATTGTTTTAAAACCTGAAGGATTGAATTTAAATACTCAGGTGGTAATGTCTGGACTTCATCAAAAATTATAGTCGAATTTGCCAGATTATGCAGTTTTCTTAATTTACTTGTTTTATGTGAAAATAAACTTTCAAAAAATTGAACAGAAGTTGTTACAACTACTGGCATATCCCAATTTTCAGTTGCCAGTTTAATTTTCTCTTTATTATATTCTGCTTCATCTTCACTAAAATCAAAATTAGAGTGATGTTCTAAAATATTTTCTTCTCCTAAAATTTCTTTATAAGTTTTGGCAGTTTGTTCAATAATATTGGTATATGGGATGACAACTATAACTCTATCCATATTATTAAATTTTGCATGTTTTAATGCAAATCCTAAACCTGTTCTAGTCTTTCCCCCACCAGTAGGAACTGTTAAACTGAAAAATTTATTTTTTTGTTCTGCTTTATTTAATACAGAGTCATATATATTATTTCTTATGTCATTTAATTTACTTTTTTCTGCCTCTTCCATTAATTTATTCTGATTTTCACTGAATTTATTCCATAAGCCTTCAATATCATAATTATTTAAATTTCTTAATGAATATTTATTTAAGTCAAAATGTTTTTCTGTATCTAAGTAATCCGCATCTACTAATGAAGAAAACATCATTCTCATTAAAAATTCTAATTCTAACCGATCATTTTTTATATCAAAATTTATATTTTCATTATCTTTATATTCTAATTTAATATTATTACCAAAATTATTTATACTACTTTTCACAAAATCTTTATTTGCTTTTTCTTTTAAACTGTTTTTTAAATCTGTAAGATTATGTAACCCTGCATGATGTCCAGCAATAAAAAAGGGCAATATATTAGAAAATTTTATTGACTTATCTTTTTTTGCAAATATTGCTCCTGCAATAGCATGTTCTACTCCTGAAGAATTGTTTTTTAAATAGTTCTGAAACTGATCACTATATTTTCCTAAATCATGTAACAAACCACTTGTATATGCTAAATCACCCATTGACCATTTATCAGCAAATTTCTTAGCTTTATTTGCAGTACTATAAATATGATCTTTTAATTCATGAGTTTCTCCTTTATCATTTTCCGTATGAGCAATAAATTTTTCCAACTATCTCACCTCCCATTCCATCTTACCATCCCCTACCGACACCCCTATGTCGCAAACATTAGTTTTTTTAATAATTTTCCAGCATTTTTTCTATTTCTTGCTGCATTTCTTTTCTTAATTCAGCTGGTTTGAGAACCTCCGCCTCAGATCCATAACCTAAAACCCATTTTTTGATCTCTTCCCGGCTTCCAGTTTTTACTTTAAAAATAATTTGATTTTCAGCTATCTCTTCAATTTCCTGCTGATCACTCCAGTGATACTCAGGAACAAAACGTGCTGCTCTGCCGCTGAATCTAACTTCTACCTCCATTTCGTTTTTTCCCTGTTCAACTCCCCAGGCATTATCCAGCTCATCAGCCAAAGAAAAATCATCAGGCAGCAAAAAATCTTCTTCGGTTATTTTTATATCCTTAATTCGATCAATACGAAAAATTCTTTTTTCTTCTCTTAAATGGCAAAATGCATATAGATAAGGCGCTCCATTATTAAAAAAAAGATTATAGGGATCTAATTTTCTCTCAGTAGTTTGGTCACTGCTCATTGAATAATAGCTAATTAAAATTTTGTTTTCATTATTAATTGCTTCTTTAAGCAGATTAAATTTCTGCTGATGTTCTTCTAAATCAACAAAAGGTTCAGATATTATTTCATAATTTTTGATGTAGCTGCCCATACTATTTTTTAAAAACTCTGGTAGAGAGTTATACACTTTAGCAAGACCTGATTCTAATTCTTTTTTCATTGGGAAACTGCGATTTTGATATTCTTTAGCTGCCAGCAAAACAGCTTCTGTTTCTTTTTGATCTAAATTTGGTGCTTTGAATCTAAAATTGTCCAAAATCTTGTATTCTTTTAAGTGATTATCATAATATATCGGCACCCCAAGTTCTTCCATGATTTTTTTATCACGATGAAAGGTTCTTTCTGAAATACCAAAATAATTAGCAAAATCTTTTGCTTCCCAATGTTTATAAGGCTCATTTAAAAGCATAATAGTTTTTATGATCCGAAAAATTCGATTATTTTCAGCCATTTTAACCCCTCTTTTCAAAATATTTTGTCAAATTATGTCGTAAATATTAGCATTGATTACTAATTTTTCCTTTATATATAAAGTTCTTGAAAAGATAGAACAATCCTTTAATTTAAAAATATAAAAAAATCCCTACTTCTTGTTTAATACTGAACTAATCAGCATCACAATAAGTAGAGATTTATTATAAATATATAGTTAATACTATTAATACTGCTCTAAAAACTCCAGCGCAAAATTAAAGTATAGTTCTGTACCTTGTTTTAAACTTTCTTCATTAATATTAAATCTTGAGTTATGATGAGGATAATTTTTAGATTCATCTGCAAAAGCTGCTCCGACAAATGCTATTACCCCTGGTACTTCTCTTAAATAATAGGCCATATCTTCACTACCTGGTGTTTTTTCCATTTCAATTAAATTATCTTCAGCTGCTATTTTTTGGGCAGCAGCCTGAGCTATTTCAGTACATCTTTGATCATTAATAGTAGGAGGAGTTCCTTTTCTGATCTCAACTTCAGCTTCTCCTCTGTAGGATTTAGCTATTTTATCAGCATAACGCTTAATAGCTTCACTGGCCTCATTTCTTGTCTTTTCGTTAAAACATCTTAAAGTGCCTACGATTTCTGATTTATCTGGTATTACATTAAATCTACTTCCAGATTTCATCTTACCCAATGTAAATACTACAGGATCTAAAGAGTCAGTCTCTCGACTTAAAATAGCCTGAGATTCTAAGATAAATGAAGATGCCATAACTATTGGATCTACAGCCTGATGAGGCATTGAACCATGGCCACCCTTACCTTTAAAATCAACAATAACATAATCTCCAGAGGCCATTCTGGGGCCTTCCTGTACATTAATTTTGCCAGTTGGTAAATTCGCCCAGAGATGAATACCCATAATTCCATCTACATCTGCTAAAACTCCTTCTTCAACCATTTTAGCAGCTCCTTGAACCATTTCTTCTGCTGGCTGAAAGATAAGTTTAACTCTTCCTTTTATTTGGTCTTTAACTTCCAAAAGAGCTCGAGCTGCACCCAACAACATAGCTGTATGTCCGTCATGACCACAGGCATGCATTATTCCTTCATTTTTTGACTTAAATTCTAAATCAGTTTTCTCTTCAACTTCAAGAGCATCCATATCAGCTCTTAAAGCTACAGTTTTTCCTTTTTCTCTACCTTCAATAACTGCAGCCAACCCTGTATCTGCATATTCTTGGTAGTTAATTCCCATTTTATCTAGTTCTTCTTTAACTCTTTTTGATGTTCTTGTTTCATTCCAGCTTGTCTCAGGATACATATGAAACTCTCTTCTCAGTTTAAGAACATAAGCTTCTTGTTTTGACAATATATCTTTAAAATCCATGCTTATTCTACCTCCCCTTCAGTTAAAAAGTCCAGAGCAAACTGGGCATATAATCCAGAAGCAGTTTTTAATGAATCTTCATCTATATTAAATTCTGGATGGTGATGGGGAGCATCAGCACCTTTATCTTCGTTCCGGGAACCAACAAAGACAAAAGTTGCTGGAACTTCTGCTGCAAAAAATGAAAAATCTTCTCCACCTGTTGTTTTATCGAGCTTTATTAAAGAATCCTTACCAGCAAATTCAGCTGCTGCTTCTTGAGCAATTTCTGAAATATCTTGATCATTAATACAGGGTAGGGTCATTTTAATATATTCTAACTCAGCTTCAGCTCTATAACTTTCAGCTGTCTCCTGAGCAATTCTTCTAATAATTCCTTCAAACTTATGATTAATTTCTCTGCTAAAACATCTAGTTGTACCTTCTATATGGGCTGAATCAGGTAGTACATTTCCTTTTGAACCCGAATTGAAAATATCTACACTTAAGACAGAGGGTTCCATTGGATTAAATTCTCTACTGACAATGGTCTGGAGATTCATTACAATTGCAGCACCAGCCATTATTGGATCTACTCCCTGGTGAGGCATAGAACCATGTCCTCCTTCTCCCTTAACTTTGATAATGAACTGATTAACTGCAGCCATCCGGGGGCCAGCTTCTACAGATATCTTGCCGCTTTCTAAATCATTCCAGATATGTATACCAAAGATAGCATCAACATCTTCTACTACACCTTCTTCAACCATAGTTTTTGCTCCTACAGCTATTTCTTCTCCGGGTTGAAAAATCAATTTAACAGTTCCTGCAAATTCTTCTTTTAAATCGTTCAATATTTTGGCAGCTGTCAGCAGACTGGCTGAATGTCCGTCATGACCACAACCATGCATTAAACCCTCGTTTTTAGATTTATATTCTACTTCATTTTTTTCTTCCAGCTCTAAAGCATCCATATCAGCTCTTAAAGCTACAGTTTTATTACTGGCTGATTTTTTGCCGCCTTTTATTTCACAGACAACCCCGGTACCTGCAGCATTTTTTGCTTCCAAACCAAGCTTTTCTAATTCTTCTATAATTCTGCGGGATGTTCTTTCCTCTTTCATACTTGGTTCAGGATGCATATGAAACTCTCTTCGCATAGAAACAGCATAATCAAAATATTCTTCTGCTAATTCTTTGACACTATTCATTCCGCTTCACCAACCTTTAAAACAGTATGATAAATAAGTTCTATTCCTTTTTGTAAATCTTCGTAATCTGTCCATTCTTCTGGCGTGTGACTTCTTCCATCTTTACTGGGCACAAATATTAGACCCACATCTGTAATAGCTGCCATAATCATCGCATCATGACCAGCACCACTAATCATTTCTTTAGAGTTTAAACCCAGTTTTTTAGATTCATCTTTAAAAGTATTAAAGATTTCCTGTGATAATTCAACCGGTTCAACCATTAACATATTTTGCACAGAATAATCAACAGCATGTTCTGCCTTTATAGCAGCCAGAGCCTGATCAATCTGATCTCTTACTTCTTCAATACAGTTTAATTTTTTAGATCTGATATCAACAGAAAATTCTACTTCTGCCGGTACAATATTAGCAGCTCCTGGCTTTACAGCAAGAGTTCCTACGGTAGCAACGGTTCCATTTCCAGCTTTTAAGGCAAAGTTTTTAATTTCCGAAATAACTTCAGCTGCTGAAGAAAGAGCATCTTTACGCATCTCCATTGGAGTTGTTCCTGCATGATCAGCTCTACCTTCAATCTTAACTCTAATTTGATTAATTCCAACTATAAAATCAACTATTCCTACATCTTTTGCTTCATTTTCTAAAACTGGACCTTGTTCTATATGCAGCTCTATAAAAGCTTTAAGCTCTTCTGGATCTCTTTTTGCTTCTTCAATTTTTGTTGGATCAAAACCAAAATCTTCGAAAGCCTGAGCCATAGAAATACCATCAGCATCTTTAAAATCTAGAAGCTCCTGATAATCGACTTGGCCAGTCATCGCTCGACTACCAAAGACTCCACCACCAAAGCGACCACCTTCTTCTTCAATCATTGCTACAAATTCTATTGGATATTTTGTTTTTACATTGTTTTCTTCCATGACTCTTAAAATTTCGAGAGCCATTATCACTCCTGCAGGACCATCAAAATGCCCTCCATTTTTAACAGAGTCAAAATGAGAACCGATCATAACTACCGGTGCATCTTTGTCTGTACCTTCTCTTCTAGCAACTAAACTACCAGCTGCATCTTCATAAATTTCAACATCTAATTTCTGGAGTTCACCTTTTAAATAATTTCTGGCTCCACGATCTTCTTCAGTTAAAGAAAAGCGAGTTAATCCTTTACCAGGAGTTGCATTAAACTCTTTTAAGTTTTCAATATCATTTTTAATTCTCTCTACTTGTGTCAACATTTTATCTACTATCTCCTCTCTTGCTTTTAAACTAGCTTAATTATATTTTAAAACTATGTTTAATTTATAGTAATTTAACAAAGAAACCAGCAATAATAACTGAGGCAATAGTTACTGTTGTAAAGCCACCTACCAACATTTTGGGCAGCATTTCATCTACAGCATATTGATATTCATCATCATTTTTAGTACTCGCTCTAGCTGATTCCACAGTTAGAATATAATTTGGTGGAAAACCATAAAGAGCTGTCATAGCTATAGATATAGACATTTCCTTGGTGTAGCCAAACATTTTACCAATAAACATTGAGATTAAAGCCATACCTGTAAGACCAAGTACTATAATACCAAATAGAGGAACTGCTATCTCTGTTAACATTGAAGGTGTTGCATCAGAGAGGCCTGCAAAAATAAAGGCCATTAAAATCGTAATTAAAAAGCCAAAAGAACCGGATTTAACTAGTGCCTTTTCTTCTAAAAAACCAGTCTCTCTACCAATAACTCCAAATAACATACAGACTACAAATTGATTAAGATGTAAAATAGGTGCTGCTGCTACTGCTAAAGCTGCCACTATTCCAAGTTTAAATAAAATAACATATGTAGTTTGGTATTCTTCAGGAAGAGGTGGAATTATTCTAAATCTACTTTCATTTTCTTCTGCTTTTTCCTGATTATTATCTTCCATTTTAACTTCACCACTTCTCACTTTATCAGCAAGACGGTTAGCCTCTTTTTTAAGTAAATAAGATGTTATTGGATAACCAAAAAATCCTTGAATTACATACATTGCTGTTGCCAGAACAGCAATTGAAGTTAAACCTTTTTCTGCTGCAGCTGTTGACATCAAAATTGAGGCTACTACTCCTCCAGTCAAAGGCGGGGTTGCTGCAACTACATTTTCCCAACCAAAAAGTAAATTACCTAAACTTAAAGTAAGAGCAATTATACCAACTATACCCCCAAGTGCAATAACTACTGTTTTCCATTGTGATAAAAGTTCTTTTAAACTCATTAAAGTTCCCATATGAGTTAAAAGTAAATACATTGATAAATAAACTATTGGTGTAGCAAATGAGCTCTGGGTTACAACATCACCAGGTAGAATAGTCCAAAAACCAATTATAAATAATACTGCTGAAACAAAGACCGAGGGTATCATAGCCTTCGTTTTCATCGACACCAACTCACCAACTGCCAAAATTAACAAAACAATACTAAAAGCTTGCGTTACGTTTAAATCCATTTTTACTCCTCCTAGACTACTAAATTCTAATTTGCTTACGATTATAACAAAATTTTTCAATACTAGCAATAATTTTAAAAAAATACATCAAAACTGCTGACAATTAAGTCAGCAGCTTTAGATAAATTATTTATTTTCTACAAATTGAATCCTCAGACCGTTTGGATCTAAAACAAAGAAAAACTCAATATTTGGATTGGGAGAAATTGGTCCACTGTGAATCTTTAAGTTGTTTTCTTGAATTAATTTCATTTTTTCTGCAAGAGAATCCACTTCAAAGCCTAAGGAAATATCTGATCCAAGCTCTACTTCATCCTGGTTTTGATTATCAATTAATTCAACAGCTGTTTGACCATCAGCAGCTGCTAAAAAAGTTATTTCAGTCTCCGGACCAGCCTCAAACTGCCTCTGAACTTCTAAACCAACAATATCCTGATAAAATTCAACTGATTCTTTTAAATCTTTAACTTTAATTGTAGTCCATAAAAAACTCAAATTACCAACTCCTTTTATTAATATATAATTAAAAAGACAGCTCCTAGGAACTGTCTTAAAAAATTATTCAGATTCAAACCTATCATATAAATCAATAAATTCTTGTGCCATATCCTTAAGTAAAATAGCCGTCATCAAATGATCTTGAGCATGAGTAAGCATTAAACTTCCTTCAATCTTATCACCATTAGCTTCTTGCTTAATTAATTCTGTCTGCTTAAGATGAGCCTTTATTAATTGATCCTCTGCTTCATTAAATATTTCTTCTGCTTGCTCAAATTCATTATTTTTAGCATATTTAACAGCTTTTAAAAATTTCTTTTTTACTTCGCCACTTATGGAAATAATTTCAATCAAAGCATTTTGTAATTCCATCAATATCCTAATATCCTCCCTAATAAATTATTAGCCCAACGCTATAAATACCATTATATAATGTAATATTCCTCCGGCAAGAATAAAGAAATGAAAAATCTCATGAAAACCAAAATTAGGCGTAATCCTTGGTTTTTTAATTATATAAAATACTGCTCCAGCAGTAAAAGATAGGCCTCCTGCAAACATTAATATTAAATTAGAAGTTGGCATTGACATAAATAATTGATGAAAAGCAAAGATACCTACCCATCCCATTAAAAGATAAATTAAGGTGTATAAAATTCTGGGGGTTTTAAAATACATAAATTTCAGAAAAAAGCCCCCTAAAACAAGTCCCCACTGGACTGAAATAATTGTCCACTTGAGCCAACCTTCCAAATAAAGATATGCTACTGGTGTATATGAACCCGCAATCATTACAAAGATTGCAAAATGATCTAGTTTACGCCAGATAGAACTTTCATCATCTTCTTTTTTAAAAGCATGGTATAAAGAACTAGCCAAAAATAGAAAGGCTACTGAAACACCGTAAACTGAAGCTACTATTATTTTGTCTGGACTCTCTAAGGCACGGAATATTAATAAAACTAAGCCGATTAAGGCCAGTATGAAACCAACAAAATGAGAATAAAATGAAACCTTTTCTTCCTTTCTCATTATAAACCTCCATTCTCTCTACTTTTACTGTCTTCCGAATTTTTATGATTATTACATTAAAAACTTTAGTATTCAGCTAAGCTTATTACATTTTTTAAAAAAATTAAGTTCTTTAAAGTACTTTAAATAATCACAAAAACTGTCAGCCCCAATTAAAGAACTGACAGCTGCTTGGTAATAAATTTATAATTAATGATTATTCTGCTAGTTCTAAAGCAATCTCCATCATATCGGTGAAAGTTTTTTCTCTTTCATCAGATGTTGTTTCTTTTCCGGTTACTAAAGAATCACTAACTGTTAAAATACTTAAAGCATCCACACCATATTTGGCTGCTAATGTTAATAATTCTGCAGATTCCATTTCTACTGCTAAAACACCATATTCTCGCCATTTTTTCCAGGCTTCACGATTATCATTATAGAATGCATCTGAGCTTAAAATGGTACCAACCTTAACCTCAGTTCCCTGTTCCTGGGCCACCTGATAAGCCTTTGAGAGAAGCTTGAAGCTGGAAGCAGGCGCAAAATCTTTGCCATCAAAACGCATTTTATTTAAATTAGAATTGCTGCAGGCTGCTTTTACTAAAATTACATCTCTAACTTTAGCTTCTTCATTAAAAGAACCACACGAACCCACTCTAATCAAATTTTTGACACCATAATCTCTAATTAGCTCGTTAACATAAATTGAAAGAGAGGGCATTCCCATACCTGTACCCTGAGTTGAAATTCTTTTTCCTTTATAAGTTCCAGTATATCCGTACATTCCTCTAACATCATTATACTGGCTTACATCTTCTAAATAATTTTCTGCAATAAATTTAGCTCTTAATGGATCACCTGGCAGCAGAATTGTTTCTGCAATATCTCCTTTTTTGGCTCCAATGTGTACACTCAT
The DNA here is from genome assembly GCF_000350165.1 of Halanaerobium saccharolyticum subsp. saccharolyticum DSM 6643. Taxonomy (NCBI): domain Bacteria; kingdom Bacillati; phylum Bacillota; class Clostridia; order Halanaerobiales; family Halanaerobiaceae; genus Halanaerobium; species Halanaerobium saccharolyticum. The sequence continues at coordinate 510,120 of NZ_CAUI01000005.1, read as the reverse complement.
AAATATACCTCCTATTTATTTTCAGTTCTTTATTATATTATAATATATTAAATCGAAAATAACAAAAAAATAACCCTTAAAAAACGAAAAACCACCCGGGAAGGGTGGTTATATTATCATCATATTAGTAGTTACCTAAGTTTTTAAACGCATCAAGCTTTTCTTGATTATCTGAAGATTCAAGTCTAGCCTCCTGCATGAATTTGAACATGTTGTTAAACATCTACAATCATCCTCTCTTATAAAGTTATTTTAATTATAATTATGATTGACTTATTTTTATAAATCAGTTATTGACTTTTAAATGAAACATTTTTAGTAATGATTCAAGTGTGCAAAAGAATCGTGTTTAATCTGCTTTTCTTTAACAGCTTGAAGATTACTTTCGATTCTTTTCCCTTCAGTATTAGCTGTTTTAATGAATGTTAATAAAGAATTAAACATTATTAAATCACCCTTTCTTATAAACTTATTGTTGTTAAATTAATTATAAGTGATTTACTTATATATTATTTATACTAATTACATTATACATCTTTTAAATCTCTTGTCAAGCTATTTCGCAATGTTTCAATTTGCAGACTTTTTAAACTCATTATTTATATTAAGTTATTTATATTAAGTATATATTTTACCAGAGGTGATGCACACTATCTCTTATATATTCATCATAGATTTCATCTACTCTCTCCATTACTTCAGCTGAGAGATCATCCGCTTCAGAAGCAGCTGCATTGTCTTTTACCTGCCATGGTTTTTTACCACCAGGAATTACACAGCTAACTGCATCATGCATTAAAATCCACTTAAGTGCAAATTGGGCCATTGTTAAACCTTCTGGTTTAATTTCTTCTAATTCTTCAACAGCTTTTAAGCCCAGTTCAAAATCTACACCGGAAAAAGTTTCTCCTTTATCAAAAGCTTCACCATTACGATTAAAGTTTCGGTGATCATTTTCGGCAAAAGTAGAGTCTTTAGAAAATTTACCTGTTAAGAGTCCACTTGCTAGAGGTACTCTACAAATAATTCCTACTCCTTTTTCTTTGGCTTTTGCAAAAAATTCATCAGCTGGCTTGTGTCTAAACATATTGAAAATAATCTGCACCGTAGCTACATTTTCATATTCTAAGGCCTTCATCGCTTCTTCTACTTTTTCAACACTGACACCATAGTTTTTAATTTTACCAGCTTCAACCATTTCTTCTAGAGCTTCAAAAACTTCTTCCTGATCATAAACTTCAGTTGGAGGACAGTGCAGCTGCAGTAAATCAATTTGATCTACATCCAGGTTTTTAAGACTGCGATCCACAAATTCATTTAAGTTCTCCTTATTATAGCCTGCTGCAGTATGTGGATCAAGTCTTCTGCCTGCTTTGGTTGCGATATATATCTTCTTATCAGTTTTATGTCTCAGTTTAGCCATCAGGCGCTCACTGCGGCCGTCTCCATAAACATCAGCAGTATCAAAAAAGTTGATCCCCTGATCTACTGCCTCTTCTAAAGCTGCCATTGACTGCTCATCTTCTACATCTCCCCAGGTTCCGCCAATTGCCCAGCCACCAAATGATACTTCTGAAACTTCAAAACCTGTTTTACCTAATTTTCTGTAATTCATTAATAATACCTCCCTGAAATTTATTCGTTACGTCAAATAAAAATCCAGTTTTAGATAAATTCAATAACCAATTAAATTATAACATTTTTGGCCTTATATTTAAAGATTATGATATATATATAATCAATAAAGCTTAAAGAGGTTAAAGTGTTTTATAGAACTGGTATAGGGGAACCAGCTAATTTTGACTTAAGCAACTTTAAGCTTCAATTGAAATAAGTGAAACAAGAATATATTTGTTTTAACTAATATTATTTTTTAGTTAATTCTACTATTTTTTGCTGCTGTTTCTCACTTAATTCTTTTTCTGGAGAATTTTCTAAAGAAGTATCTTTATTTTCAATAATTAAGACCATTGCATCCTCACTTAGAGTATGAGTATGCCAAACAGAGCGCTTAACGTTATACATTTTAAATGGTTCCATATCTTGAACATAAATATCTTCAATTTTTTCTTCACCCTCAGCTAAAAACAACTGGCAGTTACCGCTTAATAAGACAAAGACTTCATCTGTTTTATTGTGTTTTTGCATTTTATCAATATTTTCAGGCAGTAACTCATCACAGTAATTTAAAACTGCAACCCGCCAATCTCCGTAATCAATAACCGGTTTATAACCAGCTTCTTTATATTCTTTAATTTCTATTAAATTAGATTTCATTGTAATCTAATCCCATCCTTTTAGCAGACTATAATTAATCATCTTAACAGACTATAATAATCATCACTATTAATAGCTTTTGATTAATATTACTATAATCAGCTGGAAAATTAATTTATTTTAGTTTAATATCTAATTTTATTTTTTCAACGTCAGTTTTATCTGTTAAAATATTTCTTTTGATCATCACTGAATTATCTTTTTTTACAAAATCAATTTCTTGATCATCTAGTAATATCTCTTTAATCTCATAATCTTTATAATTTAAAGCTTCAGGATTATGATAACTAATTTCTAGATCCCGATCAGCAAAGACAGTAGTGATTTTAGCTTCAGAATTTTGATCAAAGTCTTCTGCCATTAATTTAGGATCTAAAACAAGATCACCTAAATCACCTCTAACACCATAAACCTGAGTTACCATGGTCAATAAAAGCCAGCTAGCTGAGCCGGTTAAATAATGATATAAACCTTCTCCCCGATTGTTTATATACTCAGGAATTCCAGGATAAATTTTGCTTTCCTGATAATTGATAGACTGCTTATAGATTGAAGAAATTACTTCATTCCCAGCTTCGGCATAACCTCTTTTATAAAGAGCATTACTGTACATTACAGCCATATGGCTAAACATAGCACCATTTTCTTTATGACCATAAGCAAAACCATAGGCTCTACCCATATTCATCAGTACTTCATTAAAGTTTGTATTTAAGCGATAACCTCCAACCTGATCATCTTTTAAATAGTTGTCAGCTGTTTTTATTATTTCTTCAACCTGGCTGTCAGAAGCCACATTTCCCATTATCGGAAAGACCTGACCGGTTAGAGTCATTCTGACTCCTAAAGGATGATCTCCTTCCAGTTTTTGACCATCATTATCATAATAACCGTTAAACCACTTGTATCCTTCTTCGTTTTCAAGCCACTCATTTTTTCTTAAATGTTTAATAATCCAGTCTGCTTTTCTTTTTAAATCTTTAATTAAAGAATCAGCCTCAACTTTAATTTTAGTACCTGAGACTTTAGTCTGATAAGAGTCGAAATACTTATTTAAAAGCTCATGTTTTGCTGCAACTGAATCATAATTTACTGACTCTGTTAAAGAATCTAAGAGTATTTTTAGTTCCTGAGCAATTTCAATCGTTTCAACTTTATTTTTAGACTTAAGCCCTTCTAAAATTTCTGCCATTTCTAATAGATTACTGGCATAAAGAGCAGTGAAAGTTACACTTTCTCCATTTTCTTCTGCCATATCAAGACCATCATTCCAGTCAGCACCTTCTAAGCGAAAATTATTATTATCTCCAACATTAAAAAATAGAGTCAGATGCTGTACAAGCAGATGTTCTAAAATACTGCCCTGATAGATATTATTTTCTTGATCCAACAACTTATTACCATCTTCACGATTCCAATTATCATCAATTTGATTACCAAAAGCAGTATGTGAATCTTTAAAATAACTCTGCTTTTCAAGTAGAAAATCAAGGTCTCCACTTTGGTCAAGATAAAGTTTAGTTGTTAAAAATGGCCAGGCTCCATGATCCATCCAGACTCGACTAATATTATTACGATCAGCTATAAATTCTCCTGGCTTGGAACCAATAATTGTTGCATTAGTACCATCAATTCTGACTCCTGCAAAATTATTCAACAGAGTTTCTCTAACACCCTCTGGTTCCATTATTAATAAAGCTAGACAATCCTGCCATAAATCACGCCAGCCTCTGCCTCCACGCCCATAATCATGGTGAGGAAGAAAAGAACAACCGTAAATCCTTCTTAAAATTGGCTGCAGATTGACCCAGCGCATCCACTGATCAAATTTATTGTCTGCAGAATCAAACTGCAGTTTATCCAGTTTCTTTTTCCAAAAATCTTTATTTTCCTGAAGATAGTTTTCGAATTTTTCTCTGCTGCAGTATTTTTTAGCTGCATCAGCGATTAAATCATCATTTTCTTCCTCAATTACAACTGCCAGAACATATGTCTTTTCTTCTCCTGGCTCTAAATTAATATCTTCAAAACGAAGTGCTCCTATTGACTCATAGCCATCAATTTCTGCTCCAGCTTCAAGATAATTATCCATTTTTTTTGCTGCTGCTTCCGGCCAATCTAAAAATCCTCCCCGACCGATAAAATCCTCTAATACAGGATAAAAACCAATTGGTTTTTTGCCAGACTGATCAGCACCAACTACTGCATAAGCAGCTTTGTTTTTTTTATGTCCTCTCTCATCAAAAGAAAGAGTTGGAGACACCGTTACTCCATTTTCAATAGTTTTAGTTCTATGAAGTAAAGAAGTAACATGACGATGATCCCTTAAATTATCTGCAGAGCGCCCATAAATTGGAATTGCTGCAGTTGGAGTTATTTTTCTTGCCTGCTCTCCCTTGTTAGTAATTTTAACCTGCATCAATTCTACTTTATCATTATTTGCCGGTACAAAATTAGTTATTTCTGATTTAAGATTATATTCTTGATTGATTCTAATAATTTTATGCCATAAAAATCCGGCTTCTACTTTTGTACTCTCAGCCTCAGCCTCACTATATTTTTGAGAAATTTGTTTAGCAGAATTACCTGCAGCTGACCAGAGAGTTTGATCATCAATTAAAAGCCAGAAATTTCTTGCTGAACGATTATTATGAAGATTGTCTATAGAAACAGGTTCCATTGCAAAAGTATTCTGCCCGGTTTTAATATCCCCATTTAAAAGTGGGCTAATAGCAGACATCATTCCTGCTTCATTTGTCAGAGGAAAATATAAACGGTTATTGTTATCTGCATTTTCAAGTCTAAATTCTCCGTTTTTACCAGTAAATTTCCAGTTCATTTCTTCTTCAGCCAAAACTTTCACCATCCAATCTATGCTTTAATATAATTATTTTCTATAACTTTACTGTACATTTTTGCACTGTCTTTTAAAATCCTATTCTGGCCATTATCATAATCAATATAAATAATTCCGAAACGTTTATTATATCCATAGGCCCATTCAAAATTATCCATTAAAGACCAAAGATAATATCCTTTTAAATTTACTCCTTTTTCAACTGCCTGCTGGGCAGCTCTGAAATGTTTTTCTAAATAATCCACTCTTTTGTCATCGTGAACATTGCCATCTTCTGCTATTTGATCATCGTAGGCGGCTCCATTTTCAGTTATAAAGATTGGTTTTTTAGTATATTGATCATCCAAGCTTAAAAGTAAGTCGGTCAAGCCCTGCGGATAAACTTCCCAGTCCATTGCTGTATAATTAGAAGCCTCTGGTTTTACTGTTTTAAAATTTAACAGTTTGCTTTCATCATATTCTACAAGAGCTCTGGAATAATAGTTAATACCTAAAAAATCGATATCTCTGCTGATTATTTCCAAATCTCCAGTTTCCAGCTCAAAAGGCTGATTAAATTCTTTTTGATAAAGAGCCATTAATTTTTCTGGATATTCCCCTTTAAATACAGGATCCAAAAACCAGCGGTTATTAAAAGCATCACTATAATCCTTTGCAATTTGATCTTTTTTATTTTCACTATTAGCATAAACAGGCGCTAGATTTAAAGTAATACCTATTTCTCCCTCAATTCCGCTTTCTCTAAAACTTTCAACTGCCATTCCGTGAGAAAGTAATAAATTGTGAGCAACCTGAAGTGCTTTTTGATGGTCCTGATTACCTGGAGCATGTTCGCCAAATAAATTACCCACCATTGAAACAACAAAGGGCTCATTATGAGTTATCCAGCGTGGAACTAAATCTCCAAGTTCTTTATACATTAGTTGAGCGTATTCGTTAAAATATTTAGCTGTATCTCTATTTTCCCAGCCACCCTTATCCTGCAGCTTTTGCGGTAGATCCCAGTGATATAGGGTTGCAGCTGGTTTAATTCCTGTTTTTAAAAGTTCATTTACCAGCCTTTTATAAAAATCAATTCCTTTTTGATTAATTTTACCACTGCCAGCCGGTATAATTCTTGGCCAGGATATAGAAAAACGATAACTATCTAAGCCAATTTTTCTCATTAATTCTATATCTTCTTGATAGCGATGATAGTGATCGCAGGCTACATCGCCTGTATCATTATTTGTTATATTCCCTTTTTGATGGCTAAACCTATCCCAGATAGATTCTCCTTTACCATCTTCATTAGCTGCTCCCTCAATTTGATAGGATGCTGTTGCAGCTCCCCATTCGAAATCTTCAGGAAATGTTAATTTTGCCATCCAAATGCCTCCTCTATCTTATACAAATCTATTTATAATAATTTACAGACTGTCAATTATTATTTATCACTAAATAACACACCGTGGTCCTCTTCAATTTCTACAAAACCTTTACCTTCATTTTCTTTGTAGAACTTTTGAACATCATTTACTACCTGTTCTGGTAAAAATTCTTCCTCTGGATCCCAGCGATCCCCAATTTCAGGTACAGCTTCAAATAACATTTGAGTATAGGGGTGAGTTGCATTTTCATAAATCTTTTTAGTATCTCCTCTTTCAACCAAACGGCCTTTATACATAATTAGCGATTTATCACTGATATAATAACCTAAGTTAAGATCATGGGTTATAAAAATAACAGCCATTCCGTGTTTTTTACAGGATTCTACCAGTAAGTTTAAAACTCCGATTCTGGTTGAAGCATCTAACATACTAATTAACTCATCAGCAATTAAAACATCTACATCCATTAATAATGCACGCGCAATTAACAATCTCTGCAGCTGACCACCACTCAATTGATGTGGGAATTTACCTAAGGTCCGGTCTGGATTTAAATTCACATCATAAAGAGCATCCCTAATTGCCTTATCTTTATCTTTAAAACCTAAATCAAAGGAATCAAAGATCATATCAAAAACTCTGTCTACTCGATATAAAGGATTAAAAGTTGCAAATGGATCCTGAAAAATACCCTGAACTCTTCTATAATATTTTTTGGTTTCTGCTTTATCTGTAATTTCCGAAATGTTTTTTCCTTTATATATAATTTCACCTTCAGAAACGTTGATCAATTTTAAAATCAATTTACCAACTGTTGTTTTTCCACTCCCACTTTCACCTATCAGAGAAATTATCTTCCCTTTTTCTATATCAAAAGATACATCCTTAGCAGCTACTGTATATTCCGGATTTAAAATACCACTTTTAAATATTTTGGATAAATTTCTTACTGACATTACAACATCATTATTTTTTGCCACTTAAATCACTTCCTAACTCTTTCCATCTCCAGCAGGAGACATAATGATCTTCTGCTACCTGCTCTCTTGGTGGAGTTTCTTCGCATTTATCAATAGCATAAGGACAGCGCTCTCTAAAACGACAACCTTCACCAATATTTAATAAATGAGGTGGTGTTCCATCGATTCCAGCAAGCTTCTTATCTTTATACTGAATACCTACTTTTGGTAAAGAATCAATAAGCGATCTAGTATACGGATGCCGTGGATTATCTACAATTTCATCTGTTGGACCAATTTCAGCAAAGTTACCAGCATACATAATCATAATTCGATCTGCTATCTGATAAAGAATAGACAGATCATGAGTTATAAAAATAGCTGATTTTATAATCTCTAAATCTCTTAAATTGGCAAGCATTGTTGCCACAAAACGCTGTGAACTAACATCTAAAGCAGAAGTGATTTCATCTGCAATTAAAAATTCGGGGTCTAAAATTGTGGAAATAACCATAATAACTCTCTGCTTCATTCCACCTGAAAGCTCAATTGAATATCTATTTAAAACTGATTCATCTAAATTTACTAGATCCAGACGCTCTTTTACTTTGTCAAAAAATGCCTTGTCAGTCTTTACTCCCTGCTCTCTGGCCAAATCTGCAATATATGTTTTAATTTTTTTGGTTGGAGAAAATGCATCAAGTGCATACTGTGGAATTAAAGAAATAGTTCTTAAACGCAGTTTTTTAAATTCACTTTCATCCATTTCCATAATTTTATGGCCAACTAGATCAACATCACCTGAAATATATTTCAGTGGCTTTTTGCGGGAAATAAAACTGCTGGCCAGGGTACTTTTACCACAACCAGATTCACCTGCTAAGCCAAGAATCTCACCGTTTTTTAAATTAAATGTTACATTGTCTACTGCTTTAACCTGTCCTTTTAAAATATCATAATATGCTTTTAAGTTTTTAACTTCTAATATATTTTCGCGCATTGCTTACATCTCCCTCAAACGTGGGTTAAAGGCTGCATCTAGTCCTGTATTAACAAAGTAAAGTGCAGTAATTAAAATTGCTAAAATCAAACCAGGAATTATAGCCCACCACCACATACCAAGCTGAATTCCATTCCAATTTACAGCATTTTGCATTACAAGTCCCAAAGAAATACCTTTTGTAGGACCGAGCCCTAAGAATTCCAGCTGAACTGTTGCTAACATGGTAGAGTTAAATTGCTGAATAAAAACCATAAACACATAAGAAAACATATTGGACGCAATATCTTCTCTTAAAATTCTACCAACATTAAGAGCAGAAATTTTAGATAAAGATACGTATTCCTGATTTTTTAAAGAAAGTGTTTGTGATCTAACGGCTCTTGCTGTCCAGGGCCAGGCGGTTAAAGATACAATTACTGCCATAATTACTACCCCTCGCACTTCCAGAAAAGCTGCGATTACAATCAATAAAGCCAGCTGAGGAATAACAACAAAAATATTGGTTAACATCATTAAAAGTTCGTCAAAAATTGTTCCCCCATAATAACCGGCTACAAAACCAATTATACAGCCCACTAATGTGGCTATAGTTCCAGCTATTGCACCTACTAAAAGGGTAGAACGAAGACCATAAACAGTTCTGGTAAATACATCTCGCCCATCAATTGTTGTTCCAAAAAAATGATCGCTAGATGGAGGCAAATATCCTGCTCCAGCATATTCTCCGTACTCATATGGTGTCAGCATCGGTCCAAAAGCTGCCAGCATAAATACTAAAACTACTATGGTTAGGCCAAAAATAACCTTTTTATTTGATAAAGCATAATATAAATTTTCATGTTTTGCCCAAAAATCTTTAAACACAGCTTACACCTCCTCGGTAAATGACAATCTTACTCTTGGATCTATGAACATATAGACTATATCTACAATAAAGTTTGCGACTAAAACCATTGTTACAATTGTTAAGAAAATTCCCTGCATCAAAAAATAATCCTGATTTTGCACTGCATCAAGCAGCATTCTTCCCAGACCAGGATAGTTAAACACTACCTGAACTGTAATTGCTCCACCTACAATTCGACCTAATCTAAGAGCAAGACCTGTTACTTGAGGTAAAACTCCATTTCTAAATCCATATTTACGAATTAACTTATTTGAAGAACCAAGTGTCTCCATATATTTAGAATAATTAGAACTTTGTTCATACATAATCATATTCCGCATCCCGATTGCCCAGCCACCAAGCTGAACTAAAAACATAGTAAAGAAAGGCAGGAACCAGTGATGCAAAAAATCCATGATAAAACTCAAGTTAAAGCCAGGCGAGGCTGTTGAACCATAGGCTCCACTGATTGGAAACCATCCAATTTGAACTCCAAAGAAAAAGGCGACTATTCCCGCCATCCAAAAATAAGGTGAGGAAGCTAAAAAATAGAAAAAAGGCATTGAATAATTATCTACTGTTTTATCTGTGCCAGAAAATGCACCTAATTTATTACCAACTATCCAGCTTAATATAATTGCGGGTAATAAAACAGAAATATCATAGACTATTGCACGTTTAATAATTTCTAAAACTGGGGTTGGGAACTGAATAATTGAAATACCAAAGTCAAGCGTGAAAACTGATTTCCAAAAATTTGCATACTGCTGCCATAGGGGTTGATCAAGATTAAAAAGTAGAGTTAATTGTTCTTCTAAAATTTCACGTCCGCCCTCCATACCTGAAAAACGTGATAAAAGTGATTGGATTGGATCACCAGGCATCATTCTGGGGATAAAAAAGTTAATTGTTACCGCCAGAATAAAGGTAATTAGATAAATCACTATTTTTTTTCTTAAATATTTACCCATCTTTTACTGCTCCTTTCTAAATAACAGGCTCGATAAAAATATCAAGCCTGTATATTTAATTAATTATCTATTTCCTTTTACTTAGCTGGCTCAATCCCAATTAAAGTGTCGATCATACCTAATTGATAAAAATTACCCCAGCTAACTGGAATACCATATGGGTTATCTTCATTAGGCCAATTTGTCCAGTATTGAGTTGTTTGTTGAGCCCAGAGACCATTATGCCAGAGAGGTACACTTGGCATATCTTTTAATAAAGTTTCTTGTATCTCAGAAGCTAATTCCTGTTTAACTGATTCATCACGTGTCATATTAAACTCGTCAATTTTTTCGAATAACTCAGGATTATCATAAGCTCCCCAGTTACCGCTATTAATTTGTTCTCCATCAATATTACTGTTTGCTACTCCATTCCAGTAATCAAATGGTGTAGAAGATAAAGTTGTTTGGAAAACACCAATCATCATATCGAAATCACTAGTAAAACGTCTGTTATCAAATAAAGAAACATCTGGGAAATCAGGACTAATGTTTAAACCAATCTCTTCTGCATCAGATGCAATAGATCGAATTGCTTCCATCCAGTCAGTCCAACCACTTGGAACCATAAGTTTCAATTCAAGTGGATCACCATTAGGCATATCTCTCCAGCCATCACCATCAGCATCGACATATCCAGCATCGTCTAATAATGCTTTGGCTTTTGTTGGATTATATTCAAAACCATAATTTTCTACTACTTCTTCGTCTAAATAAGCTTCCCAACCTTCTCCGAATAAACCGGTAGGATTTGCTGCTTCTACTAAACCACCATAAACACGATCTACAATATTCTGCTGATTAACCATAAAAGCCATCGCTCTTCTAAATTGCTTGTCATCCATTGGCTCTTTTAAAGTGTTCATATACATCAGAGCAGTATTAAAGGAAAGCATATAGGGTTCTTCGTTATACCAAGTTTTTAAACCAAATTGATCTTTTATTCTTTGAATTCCAGGAATAAAGTTATTACTTAAATCAAGTTCACCTTTCATTAACATACCCATAATAATGTTGTTACTCTGGTTTACAAGGTCTACAATGTATCTGGGTTTAGGCTGGCCAAATACTTCATTGCCCCACCAGTCATCATTTCTTTCCCAAACCATTCTATCCTGTCCGGCTTCTTTAGCCATATAAGAACCTGTACCAACTGGGTTTTTCATAGTCTTAGTAATTAATTCATCACTAGGAATCTCACTCCAAATATGCTCTGGGATAATATAACGTTCATAAAGTTCGGCATCCCATTCTGCATAATGAGGTTCGCTGAAGGTGAATCTTACTGTGTAATTATCTTCTGCTTTAACAGATTCCAACCAGTCCCAAATTGGAGAATAAAAAACATTACCCTCTTTCGCTATTTCATAAGTAAATACAACATCTTCAGCATTAAATTCTTCACCGTCATGCCAGTTAATACCCTCTCTTAAATTAAGAACGTATTCGTTGTCACTTACCCATTCACCACTTTCTGCAAGCCAGGGCTGATATTCATCTTTTATCGGATTATAAGAAAACATTGTCTCATAAACTAAACCACCAGTACCCGGAGTAGGATTAGGAATTAAAACGTTCCAGGTTGATGGAGGTCCCCACATTGCCCCAGAAACTACTAATGTCTCTTCTCTGGGAATATCCTGAGCTAAAGACATCCCTCCCATTAAAAATAAAAACGCTAAAGTCAAAACTAAAACTTTTTTACCAACATTAATCATTAATAAACACCCCTTTAAATTATTTTGTCTTAAAATTTTCACTCTTCTTTTTTCTTAAGGGTTTATAAATTTATAAAAAGTAAAAGTGAAAAACATTAGTATTGAATAAATCTTAATTAAATTAAAGTTAATAATTAATAATTAAAGACTCAAAAAATCAATACTAAAGTTTACTAAAACGATTTCTTAAATTAATTATAGCGCAAATTTACAGACAATTCAAGCTGTTTTTTATGTTTTTTGATTAAATTTGTAAAATATTTAATTTTTTCTGTTAAATAATTGTGGCATTTTTCTTAAAAATCTTTTTTATTCTTAATAGGAATTTATAAATTGATCATTTTAACTTATAAAACCCCTCAAAACAAAATTTTGAGGGGTAAATAAGTTATCTTTTTAATTTTTAATTTTTACTTCAGTTTATTTAAATCAAAAGGAGTTTCTTGATAAACATAATAATTTAACCAGTTAAAAAATAAAAGATTGGCATGACTATGCCAGCGCATTAATATCTCATTATTCGGATTATCATTTCTAAAATAATTTTTAGGTACTTTAATATTCAAACCTTTTTCTTTATCTCTTAAATACTCATTTCTCAAACTTTCTCGATCATATTCTGAGTGACCTGTTGCAAATATCTGTCTGCCATTTCTGCTCTCTAGCAAATATATTCCTGCTTCTTCAGATTCTGATAAAATATTAATTTCATCAACTTTTTCTACATCTTCTTTTCTTATTTCAGTATGACGAGAATGAGGAACATAAAATATATCATCAAATCCTCTCATTAATTTAATATGTTTTTCTTTTTTATAATGTTTAAAAACTCCAAACATTTTATTATTTAAAGGATACTTTTCAATACCATAATGATGGTATAATGCTGCCTGACTACCCCAACAAATATGAAAAGTTGAAAAAACATGATGCAGGCTCCAATCCATCACCTGTTTGAGTTCTTCCCAATAATCAACTTCTTCGAATTCTAAAGTTTCAATTGGAGCACCTGTAATTATCATCCCATCATATTTGTTGTCTTTAATATCTTCGAATGTATTATAAAATTTAATCAAATGTTCTGCAGACGTATTTTTTGACTTATGGCTAGCAGGATGAATCAAATCAACATCTACCTGCAGTGGGGTATTAGAAATTAAGCGTAAAATTTGTGTTTCTGTTTGAATTTTGGTAGGCATTAAATTTAAAATTAATATTTTTAAAGATCTTATATCTTGATGAGTCGCTCTAGATTCTTTCATGACAAATATATTTTCATTTTCCAATGTTTCGACTGCTGGTAAATCATTTTGTATTTTAATAGGCATTTTCTACCACTCCTAATATTACTTTAAATATTTTTTAAGAGAAAACCCCTAAAACTATGAGGCTTTCCCTTCTAAATATCATTATTAGTTATATTCATTATTTATTAGCCGCTGTTAATGCTTGATCTAAGTCATTTTTAATATCTTCAAAGGCTTCTATTCCAATTGAGAGCCTTATTAATTCAGGTGAAATTCCAGTTTTCTTTAAATCTTCTTCATTTAACTGCTGATGAGTAGTACTTGCTGGATGAATAGCTAAAGATTTAGTATCCCCAACATTAGCAAGATGCAGGAATAATTCTAACTGATTAATAAACTTCTCAGCTGCAGCTTTCCCTCCCTTGATCCCAAAAGCTATCATTCCCCCACTGCCATTATTAAGGTACTTTTTAGCATTTTGAGCTGATTTATGATTTGATAAACCTGGATAACTAACCCATTCTACTCGATCATCGGCTTCTAAAAATTCTGCTGCAGCCTGTGCATTTTGCGAATGCTGTTTCATTCTTAAAGCTAGGGTTTCTAAACCATTAATAGTTAAAAATGAATTAAAAGGACTAGGAGAGCTGCCTAAATCTCTTAAAAGCTGAACTCTGGCCTTAGTTATAAAGGCTGCTTTTCCAAATTCTTCTTTAAATTTAACTCCATGATAACTTGGATCTGGCTCTATAAGTTCGGGAAATCTACCTGTAGCCCAATCAAAATTACCACTATCTACTATTATCCCTCCAATAGAATTGCCATGTCCAGATATATACTTCGTCGTTGAATGAACTACTATATCCGCACCATATTCAAAAGGTTTACAAAGATATGGAGAAGCAAATGTATTATCAACTATTAATGGTATTCCTGCTTGATGAGCAATTTTAGCCAATTTCTCAAAATCAGGTACAACTAAAGATGGGTTACCAATTGTTTCAATATACAATGCTTTTGTTTTTTCATTAATTGCATTTTTAAAACTGTCTGGATCCTCAGAATCTACAAAACTTACGTCGATACCCATATTTTTAAATCTATGTTTAAATAGATTATGGGTTCCCCCATAAATAGAACTACCGCTTACAATGTGGTCTCCATTTTTACAAATTGTTAAAAGTGCTATAACTTCTGCAGCCTGACCTGAAGAAACTGCCAGTGCTCCTACTCCTCCTTCTAAGGCTGAAATCCTTTTTTCTAAAACAGTATTGCTTGGGTTTTGAATTCTACTATAGATATCGCCTTCTTCTTTTAAAGCAAATAAATCTGCTGCATGTTTAGTGCTCTCAAATAAATAAGATGTTGTTTGGTAAATAGGAACTGCTGCCGCTTTTCTGTTTTTATTCGCATCATAACCTGCATGTAATGCTAAACTCTCAAATTTTAATGTCATTAAATTTCCTCCTCAAATTTTCGCTACTCAAATTTAAATTTTAAAATAATATTTCTGCTCTGCTTCTCTTCTTCGTATTGTCAAAAAATCTTTTAAATATAAAATAAAAATTAATAACAAATAAAAAAATCCCACTTCCTAAGTAAATATAGGAGTGGGTAATATATTTGCTCCTTATCTATCAGGAATCTTCCTGCTGGAATTAGCACCGGACAGATTTAACTGCTGGTTGCTGGGCTTCAAAGGGCCAGTCCCTCCACCGCTCTGGATAAGTTTTATTATTTTTTTATAACTCTAACATAAATTTATAATCTTGTCAAGAAAGAAATATAAATTAAATCTTCCCGTTTTTATTTCTTTTTTCGCTGCCGTGAACTTTTAATACCTAAAGATTTTCTGTATTTAGCAACTGTTCTTCGCGAAATATCTAAGCCATATTTGTCAACAAATAATTGTGCAAGTTTACTATCGCTAAGCGGATGAGATTTGTCTTCAGCTTCAATTTCTTCACTCAACATTGCTTTAATACTTACAGAAGAAACTCCATCAATTCCACTATTAAAGAAGAATTTCAAACTAAAAACTCCATGAGGAGTCTGTATATATTTAGCAGTTGTTGCCCGACTAACTGTTGATTCATGCATTTCAATTTCCTCAGCAACTTCTTCCATTGTTAATATTTTTAAATCTTTTAAACCATTTTCAAAAAAATCAATTTGTTTTTTTAAAATAGCTTTAGCAATTTTTCTGATAGTATTCTTTCGCTGTTCAATGCTTTTAATTAGCCAGATAGCAGATTGATATTTTTCTTTTAAATAATCACTAATTTTATCGTCATCCTGGTTTTTGAGTAAATTATAATAATATGAACTTATAGTAACAGTAGGATAAGCAGTATTTTTTTCTTCTATATAAAATTCTCCATCTTCTTTTTTAACTATTAAATCAGGATCAATATATTCTGCTTTACAGGATGCAAAACTACTATCATAATTAATATCTAATTTTTTTATTTTTTGATATACAGCTTCTATTTCGGATTGATTAAAACCCTGTTGACTAAAAATATCAGTAATTGTTTCTATATCTGTAGTTAATTCTCCACTTTCATTTAAACTACCTACAATAAATTTTCCTAGTTCAATTTCTTCATTGCTCAACACTTCAAAAAGTTGATTTTCTAAGTGTTCACAAAAGTCAGGCTGATAAGCAACAAAGTTCTCATATTCTATATCGTTTTTTCTAACAGAATTAAAAGTTGATTCTCTATAATTCATATCCCTTTGTGACTCCAGCATGTCGAGTAAAGGATTTTCTTTCATTTCTTCTTCTATATAATCTTTTAATTCCAGACTGCTATATTGAAGAATTTCTATAGACATCTGCAGTTGAGTAGTCATTACCAACTCTTGCTTTTGCTCGATATTTAAATTAAGATCTAACTTCATAAAATACTCTCCTTTAATCGCCTAGATAAAAGGCTTTATATATTATATATTAAATAATTATTGGCTAAAACCTTTTTTTATAATAAAATTAATAGTAAAATTATTTTGAAAAATACTAAAAAAATATTTTTTTGAATTATTGTGATTTTTGGTTTTTTGTAATAAAGAACTATGATAAAATTAATTTAGGATTATTAAACAATTAACTTTTAGAATCCTCTATTATTAGAGCCTACTATTATTATAATAT
Source organism: Halanaerobium saccharolyticum subsp. saccharolyticum DSM 6643 (assembly GCF_000350165.1). Classification (NCBI taxonomy): domain Bacteria; kingdom Bacillati; phylum Bacillota; class Clostridia; order Halanaerobiales; family Halanaerobiaceae; genus Halanaerobium; species Halanaerobium saccharolyticum. The sequence goes on along the minus strand of NZ_CAUI01000005.1, from coordinate 493,639 downwards.
TTTTTTCAACAATTAAAAAGTGGTGAATTAAAATAATGCGTATTTTTATTTTAGAATATTTTTTAAGTCAAAAAAAAGATAGGAATTTTAAGGAATCTTTTTATAAAGAAGGAAAGCAAATACTTACTTCTCTAATTAAATCCTTTGCCAAAATTGAAAATCTTAAGCTGTCTATTTATGTTAACCAGAATAATATAAGTTTAGTTGATAATAATTTTAAGAATGTTGATTTTATTGTTTCAAGTAACAAGAGTCAGAGTTCATACTTTGAAAAACTTATAAATCTAGATCTAAATAATTGTGATTATTTTTTAATCATTGCCCCAGAAACAAATAATCTTCTCTATCAAATAACTAAAATTATGGAAACTAAAAATCTTAATAATTTAGGCTGTAGTTCAGAATGCATAAAAAAAGCAGCCGACAAATGGCTGCTTTATAATAATTTCAAAAACACTTCTATCAAGTTAGCTGAAAGCTATTTAATTGGGAGAAATGATCTTAATTTAGATAGAGACTTTTTTCCAGCAGTTATTAAAGCCAAATATAGTGCCGGCTCTGAACTTGAAATTATTAAGTCAAAAAAAGAATTTAAAAATTTAAGTATTGAAGATTATAAAGGTCAGATCATCCAGAAAATAATAAATGGAGTTTCTGGGAGTTTATCGATTGCAGCTAATTCAAAAAAATTACAGATTCTAAGTTTTAATAAACAACTAATAAATCCAGATAATTTTTCTTATTTAGGCTCTACTATAAATTATAAATTTTCAGAGAAAAATAAATTAAATCAGCTTGCAAAATTAATAAAACAAAAATATCCCAATTTAACTGGCTATTTTGGAATAGACTTTATATATAATGAAAAAGGAGTTTATCTGCTTGAAATTAACCCCAGGATAACCTCTTCTTATATTGGACTAGCAAAAATATCTAATCCTGCAAAAATAATTCTAGATTTAGCCAAAAATAAAAAGCAGCTAGATCCTGAGGCTCTCTCTAAAATGAAATTTACTTTTTATTTGAATTAATATTTGGAAATTCATCGTAAAATTTAATTTCATCTTGATCGTAATCTAATTTCTGCAGCCATTTTTTAATACTAACATCTTCAATAAAAAGTTTGTCTGCTGCTACTTCTATTAACGGTATCAGAACAAAAGCTCTTTTCTTTATTTCCGGATGAGGGATTATTAAATCTTGACTCTGATATTCTAATTTATTGTAAAATAAAATATCTATATCAATAGTTCTTGGCCCCCATTTTTGGTTTCTAACCCGCCCTAAATCACTTTCAATTTTTAACACAGTTTTTAAAAGTTTTTCTGGAGTTAATGAGGTTTTAAGATAAACTACAGCATTAATGAAATCAGCCTGATCTTGATAACCATAAGCCTTTGTTAAATATAAAGATGAAGTTTTTTCGAGAATTATTTCAGGCTCTGCAGCTAACTTTTCAACTGCTTTTTTTAAATATTCTACTTTAGGCTCTATATTTGAACCAAGACCTAAGTATACAGATTTCATTTATATTACCTCAGTTCTTTTTCTGCTCATTTTGATAGCTGCATCAGCTAAAACTCCTTCAATTGGCACCGCTGGTTTTTTTATCTCTATTTCTATAAATTCTAAGCTGGGGAAATTAATAAATAATCCTTTTATAATATTATAAGCAGCGCTTTCTAAAAGATTATATTTTTTAGCTTTAAAAATCTCTTCAATTTTTATATATACTTCACCATAATTAACAGTCTGCTCTAGATCATCATTTACTGCAGCTTGCTCATAATCAAGTTCTGCCTTAAAATTTATAATGAATCTTTGTCCCAACTCTTTTTCGGAATCATATACCCCGTGATAGGCATAAAAAACCATTTGATTTAAGGCAATAAGATCTCTACTTTCCATGTTTACCCTCCCACTTAACGGCATCTGTCATAACAGCCACTTTTTTAATTTCAGCAACATCGTGAATACGAACAATATTTGCTCCCTTTATTATAGAAGTAGAAACAGTTGCAGCAGTACCAAACAATCTTTCATTAACTTCATTCTTATTTACATAGTTAATTAAAGATTTACGGGAAGTTCCAATTAAAATTGGATAATTTAATTCTTTAAAGCTCTCAAGTCTATTTAAAATTTGAAGATTATGGAGCTGTTCTTTGCCAAATCCAATTCCTGGATCAATAATTATTGAATCATCTGCTATTCCCGCTTCCTTAGCTATTTTTATACCATCCCAAAGATATTCTTTAATTTCAAAAATTAAATTTTGATAACTTGGATTATCCTGCATGGTTTCTGGTCTTCCCTGAATATGCATAATAATTACTGGTGCCGAGAATTCAGCTGCTGTTTCAGCCATTTTCGCATCAAAACGAAGACCACTTATATCATTAACTATAGATGCTCCTTCTTTAAGAGCTGCTCTAACTACTGAACTTTTATAGCTATCAATAGAAATGGGTACAGTTGTCACCTTTAAGACTTCTTTTAAAACCGGAAGCAGCCTCATTTTCTCTTCTTCAGCAGATATTCTGTCAGAATATGGTCTGCTAGATTCTGCTCCAATATCTATAATGTCAGCACCAGCATTCTCCATTTTTTTTGCTCTGATAAGCGCCGATTCTAAATCATTATATTTACCACCATCTGAAAAAGAGTCCGGGGTTATGTTTAAAATCCCCATAATTAATGTTTTACTGCTGTAATCTAAATTACCACGATTTGTTTTAATTATTTTATTATTTTCTGTCATCTTGAGCACCTCACCTATTTATTTTCTCTTAAAGCAACAAGAGATCTTCCTAATTCTTTTAAAGACATTGAATTAACTTGCTCAAGTTCTTCAATCCATTTATCTTCAAAGATTGCTAGACCATTATGAGCTCCAACTAAAGCACCAACAAGTGCTGCTGTAGAATCTGTATCTCCTCCAATATCAACTGCTGCTGCAAAAGCTTTAGCAGCATCTTCTGGATAAAGTTTGAAAATAGCAAATGCAGCTGGTACTGATTCGTAACTATTAATACCAGTTCCCATCACATCGGCAATAAAATCTAAACATTCATTTTTAGTTAAAGTATCTATATATTCAAGTAAAAATTTTGTTCTTTTATAACTCGAAGGTTGAAATGTCTGGAGTCCATATTTTTCTCCAGCTTCCATATAGCTAAATACTGAAGCAAATATTTGATCAAGATTACTACCTGCAAGTGCTTCAGCAAGAGCAGCATAAATACCAGCTGCAGCTGCAATAGCTGTATCTGTAAAGTGAGAATAATAAGCTAATTCTTTAATTTTTTCTAAATTTGACTTTTTATCTTTTAAAGATAAAATATATGCTAAAACTGCTGATTTAACAGCCAACCCATTTGAAAAGCCTGCTCTTTCTGAAACTGTAAATTTCTCATTACGCCTGATTTTGCTAGCAGCTCTACCAGTACTGGGCCCGATTACTCCTTTTGTAATTAATTTCTGATCATTAATAAATTCTGCTAAATGGCTGAAATAATCTTCTTTATTAATTTCACCCTTGTTTTCTAACAAATATTCACCCAAATGAACAGCCAGTATTGTATCATCTGTTACTTCAGCTTTTTTTAAATCACGTTTTAAAAAATGAAAATCTGGAATATCCACAAAAAAGTTTTCAGTCAAATTAAAATTAGTGTTTTCTTTATGTTTTTTTACATCTTCTCTGTTTAACATTTCAAAAGGCATTCCATGAGCATCCCCGAGAGCAAGACCAATTAATAAGGCATCAATTTTATCATAGTTCGCCATATTTACACCTCAGTAATTAATTTTTTTACTAAAATTTAAGTTATTTAAAAATGCTTTAGCTTTTATTCTAAGATATTTAAATCAAAATTTTCTCTTTTTAAATTTAAAGCTTTATTTAAGATTTCAGCTTCAGTGTTTTCGATTAATATCTTTAGATTTTTTATTGATTTAGTATTGATAATAAGAGTTTTTAGTTTACCATCTAACTCTTGATAAAGTTTTGGGAAATAGCTATCTATAAGTTTATTATCGGCTGCAGATTGACTTTTTATTTCCAAATTATTTTTCATTGTTCTCTGTTTAATTAAAAATAAGTTATCTGCTTTTAATCTCTGACTTAGCTCTAAAGCAATACTATCAGAGCTAACATTCCAGGAATGTGGAAGTGGGTCAATTTCTCTGTAATAATCCAAACCTAAAAAAACATTTATTTTTTTGCTAAAAACAAATTCTGTTGAAAAAAAAGAAAAATCATCAAAAAAATCTGAAATCATATAGGCATTTAATTCCATAGCTGCAACTGCTGCAAAATGTGAACTGCTGGCCTTTAATTGTACTTTTTTATCATAGCCTCGAACAAAGTCTGCAGCTTGACCTCCACCAGTTACAATTATTAATTTATGCTTGTTAGTGGTTTTTATAGCCTTTATAATTATTTTTAATTCCTTTAAATTTTGCTGATTAATAAAACTACCCCCAATTTTTAATACTGTTAAATTACTCATCATTTAACCTCACTACCTTCACTAAATCTTTTCCAATAATCTTTTTTAATAATAAAGATGCGATTGAGGTAGTAGTTAAAATATTATTATCAAGAACTGGAATCAGCTTTGCCAGTTCTAAAAATTTAAAATTGCTTCTCATCTTTAAATCATTTTTAAAATGAGCAGCTTCACTATTAATTAATAAGGGGATTTGCAAATTAAGAGATGCTCTTGAATAGAGCTGCAGTAATTTATTATAGATTAATGAAATTTCTTGATTATAAATGTAGTCAATAATTAAATTAAGCTGACTGTCGGTAATTGAGTTAAGATCAAGACTGATCATTCTTGCAATCCTAGAAGCAGCTGCCATTTTACTTTTTAGACCACCATCTGCTGGTCTAATAGTATATTCTGCTGAAGTTATAATATCTTTAAGCAAATGTAGATCAGCAGTAGCTGCAAAATACTCATTAATAACATCTATCATCTGACCTTGATACGGTAGCTTGCTGCTTAAATTGCTTAAATTACTTCTTAAAAAACCATGGTATATCAGCTCTCCCTGTTTTAATCTTTCTACATCAGTTGTACCTAGAGCTGCAATTTTATTATTTATAACTGGAATTAAGTCAATAGTACTGCTGCCCATATCAAATAAAATAAAATCTTTTTTAAATTCTGCTAAAAAAGACGCAGAGGCAGTCCAATTTGCTGCAGCCAGACTCAAACTTTTTTCTATATTATCTTTCAATTTTTCAGCTTTTAAAAATTCGGCTTGATTGTTATAAAAATAAATTTTTTTATCCTCAAAATTATCTTTGAATAGATCAATTATAAAGTTGATTCCTTCAATTTTTGTAGAAAATCTATCAGCTAATTCTGCAGTCATTGTAATAGCAAAATAATCTGCTTCCTTAAAATTTTGATAAATTTCTGCTACAACTTCTAACGGATTTTGATTTTTATCCCACATAGCAAAATATTTGCTGGTTGATAAAACTGATTCTATTTTATTTTGTCTTTTACTATAAACTATTTTTGTAGCTTTGATATTGGCTCCACCAATATCCCAACCAATAATTTTATATTTTCCCATTTCTAACAACCTCATATTTAAGTTATTTAAGACTGGATTTTTTGATAAAGCTTATTGATTAAATCTGCATTAATTTTAGAACTTCTATCATTATTTTTACAGACTGCACCTCTAAACCCAATAATATCAGGCTTAATTTCTTTTAAAAGATCAATGTGATCAAATTTTAAAGAACCAGCCAGGGCGCTAAAAACCTCCGCTTTTTTTGCCTGCAGACAAAAATCTTTAAGCTCGCCTGGATTAAGAAAATCAAATAAGTTTTTGCCGCTTTTATCAATTGTATCGATCATTATGCCATCTAATTCAGTATTAAAGGCCAAGTCATTTAATAAAAAAGGATTAAAACTGCCGGTTTTTTTATAATCTCCATAAGCTGCTGCTATTAACTTGACTGGCGCAGCACTTAATTTAATGGCCTTTTTTGCCTCATTAATAATTTTTACAGCTGTTTTAAGTTCATTAAAATTATAAAAGCCTAATTTTATATAATCAGGCTTTAAATGGGCCAGCCCAAAGGTAATCTGCGAAGTTAAACCTGGAAGTCCTGGCAGATCACCTCCAGCCGCACTAATAATTCTATTTGGCGATTTTTCCTTAATTTCTTTAATCACACTGGGAAAGTTAACTCCAAGTGAACCCTCAGCAGGATTTTTGATGTCTAAAATATCAAATTTGCTATCTTTTACTATTGAAGCTTCTTCTGTATTTTTGATACTAATTAATAATTTCAAATTAACAGCCTCCATTTGATTCCAACCATTCATCTGAACTGGTATTATTACAATTTATAATATAATCTTCATCTAGATAATCATTTTCAGCTTTTTTTATTTCTTCTTTTATTTCGCCAATTGTTCCACTTCTTTCCGCATAGACTTCATAACTATGAATCCCTTCGTAATTTGTTTGTTTAGCTAAGAAATAGTCATCATCACTTAAAAAATCAAATTCTTTAAGTGTCAGTGCTACCATTTCTCTAACAACATCTTCTACAAATCGAGGATTCAAATGAGCATTTCTTACAATTTCTAACTCATCAACCCTTTTTAAAAGATCTAAAACTTTACTACTCATTGAATTTTCAACTATTCTTACTAATTTTTCAGCCTTAATTTTTTTCTCACTGCCAATCATTAAAATACCGGTTCCACGCTGATTATGGGACGGCATAGGAATATGTTTAAAAACTTTTTCCAACTGTTCTTTAGTAAAACCTTCTTTTTCCAATTTATCTTCTGCATATTCCTTAATCATCTGTTGAGCACAGGGACAAACTGTCATTCCATTAGTTTCTACTCCAATTAGATGTCGGCTGCCATTTTCAGTACTGACTGCTCTCCCCATTATTGTATTTATTTTTTGGGTTTTTTTCTCAGATGCTGGTGCAATTTCTTCTACAGGATATTTTGCTTTGATCCTGACCTCTGCTCGATGAGCATTCTGTCTTTTTCTAGCCATTTCTGCCATATAAGTTGCGAAATCTTCTATAACCATTACTTTCTTCTGAATTGTTTCATCAATTATTTGAGTAATAGTCTCATCAAATCTTGACATATGCGCCCCTTTTTGTTGGGGAAGTAAATCTACAAATATGTCAATTGTTGAATAAAATAAATTTTCTTTATTATTATTTTTTATTCTGATTATTTTTTGTATATTTTTTACACCAACTCTATTTAAGCCTACCACAAGTCGAGGTTCCTCTTTTTGAACATCTCTTTTAAATTGATCCATTATTAACATCCCCCCAGTTTGCCCAGTTAGCTATAATTTCCTTGCCTGAAATTAAAATTTCTAAAAATATAACTGCTGCTGTAAAATCTGCTGTAGTTCCTGGATTAATTTTTTCTTCTTTTGACCTTAAATATTTATCAAATTTTTGGATTTCTTGTTTTCTAATTTTATAATCTGTAATATTTTTTAATTTATTTAAAAGTTTTTTTGTCTTCTCAGAAATTTCAACAGCAAAATCATTACCCCATTTCCTAGCTATTAAAGTGTCGGGCTGCTCAGCTAAAATTTCTAAATAACTTTGGATTATTACATCATTAAGCTTAGAAAATTTTTTTTGATTTTTTTTGAAAACTGGATAGGCAAAATTAAAAGTAAAACTAAAATCATTGACATATTCTGCTGCAATCTGATCTCGATTTTGAGCAAGTTTCATTGCTTGATAGAGAGTCAATTCAACTCTATCCTTAATATCTCCATCTTCAACTTCAGCCAGATTCCCTGCTTTAGAATAATTAATTGCCTCATAGGCTAGTTCTGCATCTTTTCTGGTTAAGTTATTTAAAATAAGACTTATTTCCTGCTGCAGAAGCTGTTTTAATTCCTCTTTATTATCAGTCTTTACTAAATTTTTCTTTCGTAGGCCAGCATAAGCTGCTGCCAAGGGAGCTATTAAAAGTAGAATACCTAAATTGGTATTTGTTTTGATAAAAGAATGGGTTTGCTTAACTCCCTCTAATATTATTTTTCCAACTGATTTATTTTCCAGATTTAAAAATGCTGGAAACACAGCAGCTGAGCTGTATAAAAAATGATGATAATTTAAATCTTTAAAATTTTTAGTTGGATAAACATTACCAGGTTTTGCTGCACTAGCTTCCAATAAAGATGCAATTTGAACAGCCTGTGCTATTTCTATATCGCTTAAAGGCATATTCTTCCCTCCACAATTATATCTAGATCATTAACTCAATAATTTTATCTGCTATATTAAAGTCTGTAACCTGCTGCAAACCGTACCAACCTGGAATACTATTTACCTCAATTATATAAGCATTCTTATAACTACCATTCTCCAAAACTATATCAATTCCTGTATAATCTAAATCAAGGATTTCTGCAGTTTTTAAAGCCATATCTTTAATATGCTGAGGAATATCAATTTTTTTACTAACAGCACCTCTGGCAACATTAGTTTTCCAGTTGGAACCACATCTTTGAGATGCAGCAATCATTTCTCCTTTACAAACAAAAACTCTGATATCACTTTGACCGTGCTCAATATATTTTTGGAGATAAAAAACAAAATTATTTTCATCCCAGGCTCTTAAAACTCTATAAGCTGTATCTTCATCTTGCAAGCGGACAATTCCTTTACCTAAAGAACCAAATATAGGTTTTAATATCACATCTTCCCATTTTTCGCAGTATTCTAATGCCTGGCTAAAATCCTCAGTGACAAATGTTTCCGGAGTCGGGAGACCATGATCAGCCAGAATAAATTGGGTGTAATATTTATCAACTGTTTTTTCGATGACCGAAGGTTTATTAATTATTTTCTTACCCAGAGCAGCCATTCTATTTAAAATATCCATCCTTAAAATTATTTGTTCAAGACTACCGCCTGGAATAACTCTAACAAAAATATAATCATAATCATCTAATATTTTCTCCCTTGTTTTAAGCTGGAAATTAGATGAAACTGCTGCTCCAAGTTCTGTTATTGGAACTCTTTCTGCTTTAATATCTTTTCTTTTTAGTGCTCTTTTTAATTCTTCAATATGCCAACCATTATCTGAAGCAAGGATTACTGCCTGCAATAAATTACCCCCTATGCTTTTCAAGTTATTATTTTTTACTTAAAAAATTATTCAAAAAAAGATTTTTTTAGTATTTCATAATTTATTTTACCTGCTTTAAAAGTTTTTCCGCTTTTTCTATTATTAATTATAACACGAGCAGGACTAAAAAGCATTGGATCAATATCATAGAAATTGTTATACCTTTGATAAAGCTTTAAAAAACTTTCTCCATAATCTTTCGAAGCTGAGGCTGGAATATCATCTATTATTTTTTCTATTTCACTGTCTTCGCAGTAAAACTGATAATATGCTGTACCACCATATAAGACTGCATCGTTAGTTCTTCCAATAGCTTTTAAAGTCTCATCAGCAGTTGGTGACACCGGACATATCCCCCAGGCAGACTCTATTTTTTCTAAATCAAAATCTAATTCATGCATTTTATGCATTCCTGTCTCTATAATTCTGGCGCTGATTTGGATCGATCCCACAAGTGATTCGGTAGGTGCTGTTAAAATATAACTATTGCTGCAGGGTGTACACATTTCATCTGCAATGTATTTTGCAGTTTTTTCATCTGGAAGCTGTGAACTTTCTAAAACAATTACTGCTGGAGAATTTCTACTTTCGTGATAATCACTATATTCTTTATATAATTTTTCTTTAGCAGCCAGGATTCTTCCCGGACCAGAAGCCATAGCAAAAAAATCATCTTTTTCAATTTTCCAACCGGCATATTGGGACAACATACAGGCTTCTAAAGGATGATCAATTTCTACTTTTACAGCTGGAATCATATAATCTCCGATTTCATAGTCGATAAAATCAACTTCTCCTAATCCACCTAGACATATCTCTGAGAAAAAAATCCCGGCTCTATACCCCCCTTTAAATTCAACTCCTCCATCAATGACAGTTATCCCATCATTGTAATGAACAGCATCTATATTTAAGAACTCCTTTTCATTGATCATTTCTTTAACCAACATAACTGCATTTTTATTAAGATTTAGTCTTTTTTCCATATTAAAATTTCCCCTTTCCCTAATTCAGTATTATCACCTGTATATCTTTTGTATTCTGAATTTAAAGCTTGATCAGGAATTTTAATTCCATAATCATTTTTAAGATGCCTGAAAGCAATATTCAAAAAATTGGGGAAATAACTTATATTATAACTAAAGGTAGGCAGTAGTTCTAATTCATTAAATAATACAATAGTTCCTCTTTTCATACCAGCCCCTACCCTTTTTCCACATTTACCAAAAACATAAACAGAACCCGCTATCATCTGGGCTCCAAGTAAATCTCCACAGTTACCATTGATTACTATTTCACCTCGACGCATTTTATTAGCTACAAAGTTACCTGCATTACCTCCAATGTGGATAAAACCTCGATTCATTCCTAATTTATCACCTCTAAAAGCAGCTCCTATATAATTGCCAGCATCACCAGATACAGTTATTATACCACCTGTCATTTCTGCTCCCAGCCAGTCACCAGCATTACCTTCAACTTCTATTTGACCACCACTCATTTCAGAACCAAGATGCATGCCAACATCACCTTTAACTCTAATAGTACCAGAATTCATTCCGGCACCTAAATATTTAAAATTAGATAAGTTACCAGCAATTTTAATCTCTTCTGCTGGTTCTCCTTTGATTTCAAAAAAGTCCTGCAGTTGATAAATTACTTTTCCTGCTCTAATTTCAAGCTGTTTTAATTCAGAAAAACTCATATTTTTTATCAGGTCTGGCCTTATATTTTCTACTTCAACTGGAATTTTTCCTATTACTTCATTTCCTTTTTTTATTAAAGCTGGATTTTCTTTTTTTAATTTAAGCTTTAATTTAGTCATCCAGATCACCTCGTAAAATTTCCTTGAGATAAAAGTTTTCTGATCCAAGATCTCCACCATAATTACCTGCTGTAATCTTAATAACTCCATCAACAGCAGCAGCTTTAATTCCCACTTTCATTGCTTCTGCAGTCGCTTCTACACTTAAACCATCGATTACGATTTCTAAGACAGATCCGACTTCTTCTGCTAAATTTGTTTCTGTCTGAGCTTTAATAGTTGGACAATATTTAGTATTTGTAGCAGCATTTAAAAATGAATATTTGGACGTCACCTTACTACCACTACTAACAATTCCCCCTGGGAAAGGCATTACAACCCCTTCAATTTTTCGCATTGCTGCCACGGCTTTTTCTGCAGCATTTAAAGCAGTTTCTGAATTAGATCCAGCAATAATTATATTACCTCCGCCAATACCCTTTTGAATCCCAAAACTTTCTTCTATTAAAAATTCTCCCCCCATTATTGGAATTCTCCAGAATCTGCGGTCATCATATAATTTTGAAATCTGAAATCCATCCCCAAAATAACGTATGTTTCCGCCAACTTTAATCTTTTTATCTGAGTCAAGACCATTAAAACAGGCTGTAGTCGCTGCAGTCATTATTGTCTGACCTATTCTTTTGCGCATTTCTTTTAACAAAGATTTTTCTTTCATAGTAAAAAAGAGCAAACTAACTCCAGGTCTTCCATCTAATGTTTGATCAGAACTTAATTTTTTTTCAATTCCAGCTTCAATACCACATTCAATAATTGAAGTTGCAAATCCTACTGCTTCTCTAGCAGCAATTTCAGCCCATTTTTCGGTTGCTGCTGTCACAATAACCCTTGTTCCATACATGGTAAATGCTTCAGCAAAGGTATCTTCGATTTCTATTCCCTGGTAGTGCATGGAATCACCTCAACTTTATCATAATAATTATCTGTTACTGAATAATTATCTATTGAAATACTATAATATTTCTGAAAATCTTCTCGAATTAATTCTATAATATTTTCATCATAATCTGGTTTAGTGACTAAAGTCCTTCCAATTTCGAGATTATTTAGTAGTTCTCCATCTTTAACAATCATTCTTCCAGACTTAAATACATAAACAGGATGAGCAAAAACTTCGGCAATATCATTGTCAGAAATATTATTATATACTGCTATATCGGCATCAGCCCCAACCCCCAGATGACCTTTGTTTTTCAATCCCAAAGCTTTAGCAGGGCCAGAACGACTGATAACTGCAATATCACTCAAACTATATTCTCTATCCAGTGAAGATAGGTCGGTATATTCATCAAATTTAGCATGTAAATCTGATATATAATCTGCTCTATAACTTTTATTCATCAATAACTTAATAATCCAGGGGTAGGCAGTAAATGGACCAGCATTGGGATGGTCTGTTGTTAAAAACACCTTCCAGGGATCATCAATTTTTAAGAAAAGTTCCATTCCAGTTGCCCATTGAATATCATTGACTAAATTTTTCTTCTTATAATTCATCGGCACAATACCTGATCCAGTTTCCATTTCAACATCTGTATTAACCCATTTATTCCCGGATAATTTATGCAGATTATATTCCAAGATTCCATCTGCAGTCATGGTTGTAGCTTCTCCAAACACCAGCTGTCCAATATCAACTGTTAGTTTTGATTGTTTATTTATTTCTGCTGCGATTTCATCGGTAGCAGTTGCAAATTTTATTTTTGATTCTTCATTTTTTCCATAACTGCTAAATTGAATATGGGTTATATGCAGTCTATAGTCTTCTAATAATCTCATAGTGTTTATTGTCGTTTGATAATTTCCAGCTGAGCCAAGATCATTTGTATGAAGATGGATTGGATGTGGTAATTTAAGATCTGCCGCTGCTTGGGCCAAACCCAGCAATATTTCTTTAGGGCTTAAATCAAAATATGTCCCTTTTTCTTCAATACCTCTCATCCTCTTACCTTCTTTCCAGGCTTCAACTCCACCCGGATTTACAACTTTTAATCCAAAAGCGCCTGTAGCATTTATCAGCCAGCCAAGATAATCTTTTAAAGCCTGCTGATTATTTTCACTGATAAATTTTAAAACAAAATAGTTATTGCCGCTTAGAACTAAAAACCCTTTATCAATATAGGGAAGATCATTAAATTCTTCATGGATATGTTTGGCTTTCATTGGCGGTCCTGCAGCCTCCATTACAGTTGTATAACCCATTAGACTGTAGCGATAACCAGTTACATAACTAGAAGGAACAGTTGAACCAACTCCAGAACGCAGTTTGCCTTTGCGGGCAACATTATCGCGTCTGTGGTCTTCAGGTCTTAAAACACGGCCGGAGTTCACTTTTGGTCCTGCTATATGAGAATGAATATCGACTCCACCAGCCATTACAATTTTCCCGTCTAAATCTATCTCTTCTAAGTCATTATTTTCCTTTAATTCTTTTAAAACTGATTTCTTAGGTTCAGCAACTATTTTCTCATCTTGAATCCAGATATCTTCTTTAACCCCATCTTTATTATTAGTTGGATCATAAATTAAAGCATTTTTAAGTCTAAGCATTTTCAATCAGCTCCCCTATTTCAGCCACTGCTTCTTGATCATTAGGCCATTCATCTTCAAGAAATGCTCTTAAATGAAGTGGAACATGATCCATTCTATAAACTGTTCCAGAAGCAGTAATTCCTTTTAAAGCAGAGGGTATAACTACATCTGCAAAATCACTTGTAAAATTCCAGTGCGGATCAAGGATAATAGTTGGTATGTCCTTTAAATGCGCAGCTGCTTTTTTGGGTAAATTCCCCACAGGATCTGAGGCAATAATAAAGGCAGCATCTACTTCTTTATTTGCTAATAAGTCTACTGCTGTATATTCTCCAGGATTATAACGAGGATAAGCTTTACTGAAATTAACTGCAAAAGGATATCCGGTCTGCCAGGCCATAGTTATTTCACTACCAGCTACATTACCGTGACCACGCATCGGCATCATGACAAATCTTCTCTGCTGATCATTGTTTAAGTCTCTAATCAAGCTCATTGCTGCCCAGGTGTTCATATATTTAGCGCCTGTCATTGTTAAACCCATACCATAAAATATACTCCCATAATTTGCACTTTTTAATTTTTCGGCAGCTGCTTCTATTTCTGCTAGATCCAAACCAGCTATTTTACCATTTTTGCTTTCTGGTTCTTTCCCATTGATAATCAGTCTTAAAGCCATTAATAATTCGAAATCTTTACCGGGTTCAACTCTAATAAATTGATCAGCCATTTTGGCAGTTGGAGTTTTACGAACATCAAAAACAATTACCTCTCGATCAGAACGAGATTTTTTAAAGAGACCTTCAGCAAGCATCGTATATCTTTTAGAATGATTCGGGTGTGCTTCGACAGGATTTGCTCCCCAGAAAACCATTAAATCTGATCTATTTTTTATTTCACCTAAAGTTGCTGTTACCATACCTACAAGCTGTTTGGCCATTGTTCCCGGCCCATGACAAACTGAAGAAGTGCTGTCAATATTTGCCCCTGTTAATTCGGCCAACTTAACTGCATTTTTTTGAGCCTCAGCTGTAGTACTGCTTAAACCATAAATTAATGGGTTTTTACTGTTTTTTAAAATCTCAGCTGCTTTTTCTATTACTTTTTGATAAGTACTTTCTTGTCCATTAATCATTGGTACTGTTCTATCTTTTAAAGCATGCTCATATTTTTTCCTGGAAATGGCACAGGCATTTTTTAATTCTTCAATTTTATTATCTTTTACTTTGACCTCAATATTATCACAGAGTGCGCCACAAAAAGTACATGTTATATTCTTAAAAGTTTTTAATTCTGTCAATTAGTCTGCGCCTCCTTTCTAATTAATCTAACCACATTACTTTTAGAGTTAGGCATTCCGGTACCACCTGTATCAGTTCCAATCAAAGTATTAGCAGTGGGACCATATGGCATAAAAACAATGTCTTCTTCTAAATCAGCTGCTTTACATTTTACTTCGATACTGCCAGCCTCACTTTTTAAAATAACAGCTTCTCCTTCTTCAATATTCAATCTATCAAGTACGTTTTGACTGACTTCTACATAAGAAGTTTCTTTTTTATAATTATCACTTTTTTTACCAGAGACTGAAGCCATTCCCTGTTTTATTGTTCTACCTGTTATTAAAATAAAAGTATTATCAGACAAATTCAACCCTCCCCCTCTCATTTTAATCGCCTATAACTGCTGATATGTGCTATAACTATTATTTAACTTTGTTCTTTAAAATATTTTCCAAACTCAGAAAAAAGCAAATTCTTTATTTCCAGATAGCAATTTTTATTTTTAGTTTTAATAATTAGAGTAAAAACAGGATCGCCTTTATCAAATTTTTCTCCTTTTATCGGTAAATCCTTAATTTCAATCTTAGAATCAATAAAATTATTAGCTATTTTGTTATTTTTAATTCTTTGAAATATTTTTCTAAGATCATGCTTTAGTTTAAAATTTTGCTCAGCATAATAAATTAATTTTGTAGAAAAAGCAAAATCTTTTTGTAAATATTTTATCAAATAATCATTGGCTACTTCATTTTTTAAATATATTTTAAGAAAATCTTCTTGAAAAAATGGAATTAAAAGTTCTACTGCTGCTGTAAACCGAGGGTTTAACTCTATAAAAAATATTCCCTGATTATTTTTTATATAATCAATTCCATTAATCCCCTGCAGTGAATATCTGCTGGTGATATTTTTAATAAATTTTTCTATAATTTCTATTTCTTTTTTTTCTTCTTTTATTAAAATATTACCTGCATATTTAAAACTTTTTTTCAAATATGGATTAACTTCAGCTGCTTTTAGTTCTCTTGTAAAAGCCATTATTTCAGCATTTTCGCCATCAGCTGCAAATTGACAGGACCTATTTTCTCCTTCAATAAATTCTTCCAGATAAAAATCATCTTTTTTCTTAGTGAAAATATCTTTAAATTTTTTTTCTTTATTTTTCAGTTCTTTAATTGTTTTTATCTCTAAGCCGCCACCACTATGATAAGGCTTGATCAAAAAATCATTTTTTGCTTGCCTCTGAAAATTAATTATTTTTTTGTGACTTAAAAACAACTCAGGGGTCTTAAAGCCAAAATTTTCAGCTATTTGAAATAAATTTTTCAGACTTTCTTTTTTATTTAATTTAGAAATAACTGCTGCTGAATTACCCCTGAGTTTTAGATTTTCAAATTGTTCTAATTTATAAAGCAGTTCTGGATGATTATCCCAGTCAGAACCATAAATCAAATAATAATTTTGATTTTTATTTTGAACCAAAAATTTTTTTATTGCTTTATATAATTCTTCTGTTTTAAAAACCAGCTTTTTTTCTTTTAAAGAAAATGAATAGTCAACAATTTCTTTTAAATCAAGGTCTCCAAAAAAATCAAAGCAATATATATTTAGATTTTTAAAAGTTGAAAAACATTCTGCTGCTGCTCTGCTGGAAAAAGATGTTATAATTAAATTTGTGTTTTTACAGTTTTTCATTTAATTTATAGACTTCCACAGCATTTAAAATTTTATCATTACTCTTAAATAATTCAGCAACAGCTTTTTTATGCAGTTTCATTTTTAAGCCCCCAATACCTAAGGCACCAAAAATCTTTACTCCATCTAGTGTTTCGCCATCAGCATTAGGCTCTATTCCTTCTATTCCAGCAGGGCTAACTGCATTGATATCAGCCATAACTTTTATGTTTTCTTCATTTTCCCACATATCTTTACTGATAAAATTAATCCCTGGAGGTCCTGCAGATAAAATAACTTCTTTATTTTTCATAGCTTTTATAAAATCTTGATCAGTGTTTGCTTCCACTCCTTTAATATTTTCAAGAGCATATTCTTCCATAATCATTTCAGCTTTTCTATCAGCTTTTTCCTGGCTGCGGGAAGTGATAGTTACTGAAGCTCCTTCCATTGCAAAAAGTGCTGCTGCTCTAACACCAACCGGACCAGTACCTGCTAAAATTAAAACCTCAGTCCCTTCTAAACTAATTTCTCTTTTCACTTTTAGAACTGAAGCTGCAGCAGTAGTATTTGAGCCGTTAGAATCTAAAAGTACAGAAACTCTAAAATTAGCGAAAAAAACATCTTCTACTGCTTTCAAAATTTCTTCACCTTTTTCAACATCAGACCCCCCAACGAAAACTGCTGTGTTTTTCATTTTCTTAGGTGAGCGGGTAAAAATAGCTCCATAAATTATATCTTCTACTTCTTCTTTTGTAATTCCCGAATGAATTATTAATTTATCTGCTCCAGCATCATAAGCAACTACCTGATCAAAGGTGCTGGCTCTTTTATCAGTATCTAACTGAATTAATAATTTTTTCATTTTTACACCCCTATATAATTTGTGAAGACAGTGGAAAAAACCACTGTCTTCAACAAACATTTATTTAATTAGATCCTTATTTCTGTTTAACTAAACAGTGTCTTTCCAGTTACAGTGCTTATGCTTTTTAACATACATACATACTGCACAGTCTTTACAGTAACGTGCTGGTGCCACTACTGAACCAGGGTCTAGAGCAATAATGTTAGTCATTAAAGTAGCAGTAACTGGTTCACTTGTCAATAGACATGGGAAGTCAGCAAGACGCATTAAGGATGAGAACTTAACAGAAATTGAACAAGCAGGATAAGCATAATCCTGTGTATTCTGCAGTACATAACTATTTTTGATAGGACCAAAATCAACATCTATACCCTTAACTTTACAGCCAGCACCTATTGGCTCATCATCAATTATCTTATCACCACGGTGTATCATATCCATAAAATCAACGTTATGCAGTTCTGCTGCCTGGCCTCTAGCAGGATTTAAGTTAACATAGTTATGGAATCTCTTAGTTAGAAGATCTATAATCATTGGCGCTGTAAATCCTTCGTCCCACAACATTGAACTAACTGCTGCTGCAGTAGAGCCTGTTGCAACACTTAAAATATCATAGAGACTGTCATAACCTTTATCTAGTCCTCTTTCTAATGTGTTTTTCATAACATGAGAAACAACTTCTACAATTTCCATGTTAACATCATCTTTAAGCATGTTAAATGTTGACTGAGCGATGTGGTGTCCAACATCACCAACACAGTAAGCAGGAACTACAACTATATTTCCAGGATGAACTCCAGCTTCTTTTGCAGCCAGAACAAATGGTTTCATCCATTCTTTATAACGCTTCATGTACTCTCTACAATCAAATGAGTCCATACCAGCATCTTCCATTAATTTAACCTGTGCATCTACAGGAGTATCATAAAGCATCTGCATAGTTTTTACTTCTGCTTCTGCTGCTTCTGCTGCAGTTTTACCTGCTTCAACAGCTTCGGTAAAGGCTCCACCAATACCATAAGAGGTATTCATTCCCCAGGATTTAGCTGCAAGTAAAGTCTTCTTATAGTCGCCATCAATATCAGTATTTTTAAGTACTTCATTAACAACATTACTAACTGAGCCAGGACTGAAAGCAAAGTCTACTACACAAGTTGGTCCATACATTCCGCCATATCTGCGCATTGATTCTCTAGCAATTAATGCTTCATCATTCTTTAACTGCTCCATGAACTTTTCTGCTGCTTTGCGGAATTCTGGATCTTCTTCATATAAAATTTCTAGAATTGGAGGTGTTTGATAATGCTCTACAAAAGGATCATCTTTAGGAGCAATTGTATCTGTCAGGTCTTTAAGTATTTCATAATGAGCTTTCACAGACTCAACATGGAGGTCTATAACTTCTTTTGACTGGCCTTCAATAGCTTTCATGTTTTTAACTGCATCTACATAAGGCTTAGCATCACTAATCTTAAACTTTTTACCTCTTTTTTCTTTAAATACACCAACATCAGCCATTTGAGCCGCTACTGCCTCATCAATCATTTTCTTAGCAATTTTTTTATTAGCTGCCATAAAACATCCTCCTTTTAGATTATAAAATAATTAATTGTTTAAATTTTCTCTTAATTCTGATTTTACAAAGCCCAAAATTTAATACTCTAAGAAACCACTCCCCCTTTCTTTGAATATTATTAAATAAGAAAACAAGAAAAAATGGAGACATAAACATAATTCTAATCCATAAATTTTTAAAAATTTTATTAAATAAACATTTTAAAAACAGCCTTAATTAATAAAGCTGTATATTTTTACTGCAAAAATTAAGATATGCTTTATCTCCATCTATATAGAATGCATAAACCATACCAAAAACAACTTATGCTTAAAATTTATTCAAGCCTGTTATAACAATGATATTTAGCGTTATATATTGTGAATATTTTTATTATTAAAATAACTTTTAAAAATTATGTTTAATTTTAATACAGTGTTTAGATTTTATACAATATTATTTATTTCAGCACCTTTGTTTGCAGCTTTAGTTAAATATATTTTTTCAATTTTATTTGAAAATTCATCCACTAATTTTTCTTTTATTTGAAGCGCTTTATAATCATTTTTTACCAATCCATATAATGCAGGTCCCCAGGAACTCTGACCTCTAGCTAATACCCCATTCTCAACCATGAAATCTATAATTTCTTGAGCATAGATTGAGCTATATTTCCCTCCTTGACTTTTAGAAAAATAATCTGCAGCATTATCTTCAATTATATTTAAATGACTGCTAAACTCATTTATATTCTTTTCTTCTATAGCAGGCAGCATCCCCATAATTAAATGATGAGAATTTTCAGCACATTTTTCTACTGACATTCGCTCAATTTTATTAAAAGTCTTTATTTCCTTTTTACCGGCCATTTTATCTTTTTGAGTAACTGGAATCACTATTAAAAATGTCCAATCAGAAGGTATAGTTTTACGATAAACTATAGGAGGTAAATAATCATCATTATTTTTTTCTGAAATTGGTCTACCTGCATCAACTATAAATCCACCTTGATAAAAAGCACCAAAGCCAATTGCTGAACGGCTGTGTTTGCGATCTACTATCTCAGCAAGTTCTTTTGGCTCCATATTTAAATTATAGAGCCTATTTATTCCTTCAGCTACTGCCAAGCCAAATTGAGTTCCTGAACCAAGTCCATTATGTGCAGGAAGAAGTTTTTCGATTTTTATCTTAACTCCATAATCTTTAGCTATTAATTTTCTCTGCTTCAGCTTATTTAAAAATTTTACTATTATAATTTTATTTTTCTCACTTTTAAAACCTTCAACTTTAATTTCATCGCTTTTTTCCAGTTTAATTAATGTATATGGTTTTTTAATTGCTGCTCCTGTACCTCCATACACTCTTCCCAAAGCTCCATTAAGATCTAACTGTCCAAAATGTATTCTAGCTGGAGTTTTAACTTCAATCAAGATTATCACTCCTATTATTGAAATTATTATTTTCTAATTGCTTTTCTAGAAAAGCTAATGTTTTTTCTGTGTTTGTGTTTCCTGTTTTAATAATTACTCTTTTATTATCATTTAAAAAATTAATTAAATCACTTTTATCTTTTGTGATCCCTATTCTAGATCCAATAACTGCGGCTTCCAGCAGCAAATTGTTAGCTCGATTAAATCCTATATATTTTCTATTTTCTTTTTTTGTTAATATTTTTACTTCAACTTGATATTTTTCTCCACAATCTTTAATTTCTAATACTTTAAACTGATAATAGCTGCAGCAGTCACTTAAATAATATAAGTCATTTTCTTTAAGTTTAGAAATATCCATTTTTTCTGAACTTAAAGCAGCTTTGATCAAATATTCGGCTTTATCAACTATATTGATTATTCCATAATCTTTTATTTCTAAGTTTAAAACAGTATTGCTTTTTTTATAAAGATTAAATATCGCTCTGCTTTTAGAAAATTCAACTCCAACTGCTGAAAAATTAATCTTACCATTTGAGTTAACTGTTGTTATTACTGTTTCAATTATCATTATTTTGCTCCTTAAAATTAGAATTTAAATAACCCCAGTTAAGTTCATCTTCCTGTCGGTAATTTTTAGATAAATTTAAAGCAGTGTATGCTTTCTGAAGTTCTTTACCAAGATAAAAAGCATGAGATGCATCTTCAGCATTTTTTAGCTTAGAAAATAGTTCTCCAATATTTTTACCTCTATAATTTTCATGAGCATTAAAAATATTAATTGCTTCTCCATCATTTAAAATTCTATAATTGCTGTCTGTAATTGATTCTTTAATTTCTTTAACCTCTTCTCTACTGTAATTTCTATCTTTTCTATCTTTGAGACTAAGCAGTAGATTAGATAAATTATTAGGAAGACTATTTTCCTGATCAGCATAAGAAATAATCTTAAGGGCCAGATCTAATTCTTTAACTGCACCTCGAGTTTTAAAAGAGGCTTCAGTTGTTAAAAGATATTTAATATCTAACTCTACTGCCAAAGCTGCAGCTAAAAAATTTAAGCCAGTGCTATCACAATCACTTAACTCAATTAAGTTACCAACCCCCATCATCATATCTTGCTTATTATTTTTATCTTCAGCTAATTTTAAATATCTAAAAAGAGATTGACTGAAGCCGAAATTTACCGGGTCAAGTATCGGATCTACTATATAATTATTTAATCCCCTTTTTTCTACTTCTTTAATATTTTTAAATAAAGAATTTAAATTTCCCTGCTCAGGATCTGGAATAATTACCGGTAAGTAACTAACTTCGTAATCTAAAGCTTCAATATTATGACTATTTATACTTAATAAATAATCAATACCCATTTTAGAAGCTCTAATTATTTCATCCTGATTAAAAGTATCTATACTAAGCTTATAATCTCTTGTTTTTAGAGAATAAATTACTTCTTCTAGATGAGGAAACTCCCGCCCATTTACACATCCAAGATCAATTATATCCGCTCCACTCTGATGATAATAGTCGGCAATTTTTATTATTTCATTTAAATCCAATAAAGCGGCTTCATTAATTTCAGCAATAATTTTATGGCCTCTTTTTTCTTGACTAAAATCTATTTTAGCCTCTTTTTTGCCAAAAAACTCTGGTAGATCAATAATTTCTTCCGGACCTTTAGTAAATTTTAGTTTATTATTCTTAATTGCTGTCTTTACTTTTTCTATTTCAGCCTGAGAACGACCAGGTAAAATTATTTCTAATTCAGAATTATTATCTAAATTAATGATTTCAGATTTTTTTAAATTTCTAATAATAAATTCACTATCCATTAACGCAGCCACTGTGATTGGCATTTTTAAAATTTGATAGTCAAAATTTAAATTTAATCTGGATAATGTTTTTTTTAAAGATGGATAAGCAAGCTTGCCTGTTATAAATATTCTTTTAAGCATGATTCCACCTCTTCTGGCTTCGAAATTACAATTGTATCAGCCATTTGTGATAATTTTTCTGTGTTTTTTAAATCAATTTCTCTTGGAAAAACATCAACTTCTTTATCAGGAGCAGCTGAGACAAGATTCTCGTCTATGTCAGTTGGTAAAATTACCACTGGCAGCTTTGATTTACCAGCATGAGCAAATAAGTTGCTAACCAAAGTATCAGAAATTCCCAATACAAATTTAGCAGCTGTGTTTGAAGTTGTTGGTGCAGATATTAATAAATCATAATATCCCTTATAAATTCTCCCAATAACGGGAGAACTTGCAGAGTTATCTCTATGAATTTCACAGTTTAAACTCTCTAAACGATGGTAATATTTATAGATTTTTAAAACCTCAAAAGCGGCTTTACTTAAGTAGATATCAATTTTCAATTTTTTATGTTCTGCCAAAATTTTTTCTATCTCGCTGATACTTTCCTCAAGCAAATGACCAGCCCCAGTAATACACCAAGCAGCTTGATATAATACATCATCATTTTCAATTAAAGCAACTTCTCTTTTCCCAATTGAGCCATTATGAAAAGCTGAAGCAATTAACACTCCGGAAAATTTCATTCTTTTTAATTCTTTAATATCTCTATAATCTTTAACTCCTCCACCTGTAATAAAATTCAGCTTAGGAAAATTTAATTTAAGTTCTTTTATATATTTTGAAATGCCAGCAGCAGTCCCAACAGTGGCTAAATCGAGTATAATAAAGTTTTCTATACCAAAGTTAGTTAACTCACTTATAATATCTTCTAAATTTTTATCCTGCCACTGTTTAATATTATGAATTAAATTTCCTGCTTTTAAATCTATACTAATTATAATTCTAGAATTAAATTCTTCTAGCTCTTTTAAAAAAGAAAAACTGGCAGCTGTTTCCGTAGCTATAACTGCATAGTCTAAAAAATCTTTTAAATAAGGTATTGGAGAGTTATTTTCAGCAAAAGCAGCATCCAGAATTATTTCTAAGTCAGGATATTGCTCTTTAATTTCTTTGACATCTTCTAAATTACTTCCATTACCTAAAATTGCATCTAAATCAGCTATATAGATTTTTCTAATTCCCAACTTCTTATAAAAAACAGCAGCAACTTCGAGTGGGCTCTTCTCATCTTTAGCCAAAATTCTACTTTCAACCTCTTTATATTTATTTCTTTTGCCAGCCACTGCCCTTACCACAATTGAATTTTTAATATCGATTACTGCAATTGCATCCAAATTTTTCACTCCCTTTCTATATTATATTTATTAAGTTTATTATATAAAGTCGCACGACTGATATTTAAGATTTCTGCTGCTTTTGAAATATTATTATTACTTTTCTTTAAAGCATTTAACACAGCAGCTCTTTCTGCAGCTTCAAGACTCATAATTTTTACTTTTTCTTGCTCAGGATTTTGATATTTTTTTAATTCTTTAGGAAGGTGTTCAGGTTTTATTACTTCATCATCTAAAGCAAACGTAATAATTCCTTCGATCATATTTTCTATTTCTCTTACATTACCAGGCCAATCATATTCTAAAAAATATTTTTTACTTTCTGCTGCAACCTTTTTAACAGGAATTCCAAATTTTTGACAGTGGATTTTTATAAAATTATTTACCAAAAGCATAATGTCATCCTGTCTATCCTTTAAGTTAGGAATTGGAATCCTAATAACATTAAGCCGATAATATAAATCTTCTCTAAATTCTCCTTTTTTAACTTTATCAATTAATCTTGATTTTGATGCAGTAATTATTCTGACATCTATCGGCAGGGCATGTGTACCACCAATTCTTGTAACTTCTCTTTCCTGAATAACTCTTAATAAATTTTGCTGAGCTGAAAGTGTCATTTCTTCTATTTCATCTAAAAAAATTGTACCTCCATTTGCCAACTCAAATTTACCTGGCCGCCCTCCTCTTCTAGCTCCAGTAAATGCACCTTCTTCATAACCAAAAAATTCACTTTCAACCAGATCTTTTGGAACTGCTCCAACATTTACTGCTACAAAAGGACTGTTTTGGCGATGATTATAATTATGAATTGCCTGAGCAAACATTTCTTTACCAGTACCACTTTCTCCAACCAGCATTACAGTTGAATCATTTCTGGCAGCAATTTGTGAAACTTCTATTGCTTTCTTCATATTTTCAGAATTAGTTATAATATCAGCAAAAGAATACCGTGCTTTTGAACCTGTATTAGGAGCAGCTTTATCATTTTTATTTTTAAGTATTTTTTCTGCCGGTATTTTATCTGTTAAAGCAAAAGCAAATAGCTTAACTATCATTTCCAATAAATTATTATCAAATTGATCTGTATAAAAGGCAGCAATACAACCCTTCAAATTATCATATTCGTCTAAAATAGGATAGGCTGTAGAATTATATGCTGTTAGATATTTAAAATAATGTTCTTTTGTTTTGACTGTAGCTGGCTGTTTAGAATAAAGCGTTAAGCCTGCTGCGTTGGTTCCTAAATAAAATTCACTAAAGTTTTGGCCTTTTTTTAAATTAATAAAATCATTTAAATGGTTTTTTGCAGAAAGAACATAACCTTCTTTATCAGTAATAAAAAATACTGAAGAAACTCCAATTAAATTTTTTCTAAATTCGGAAAAAACCAAGTCAAACTTATCTTTTATATCTCGGTTTTTATTTATCCTTTTTTCAAGTTCTTTTCTATTTAACAATACTTTATTTACAAAATTATCAGTTATCAAACCATAGTTGCTGCTTCTATTCCATGATTCTTTGATCACTTCTCTCAGAGGAGTATATTTTCGATCAATATTTGTCAAAAGACTTTTAAAATCAGAATTATCTACTGGCATCGAATACTCCTTCCCTAACTATATTTATATTATGCTATATATATAATTCTCTAAATATAAATTTTGTCCTTCTTAAAAAGAAAAAACTCCACAAATAAGTGGAGTTTAAATCTAATATATATGATGACCGGACAGATGTCCTGGCATTATATAATGTTGATTAAAATATATTAATTCTTTTTCCTTTAAGTTTAATAATCCTTTTAAGAGATTCTTCAATCCTTTTTTCACTGATTATTCCATTTTTTACAGCTGCTATCACTGCTTTTATTGCTTTTTTCTGTTTATCATAACTGTGCGAAATTAAAACTATATCACTTCCAGCTTCAATGGTCTTAACTGCTGCTGCAGCTGTACCAAAAAAATTTGTAATTGCTCCCATTTCCAGATCGTCAGTAATAATTACGCCCTCAAAATTTAGCTCTTCTCGCAGTAAATTATTTAAAACTGCTTTTGATAAAGTCGCGGGCATCCCTGCTTCCGGTTCAATATCCGAAAAATAAATATGGGCAACCATAATACTATCAACACCAGCTTCTATGGCTTTTTTAAAAGGATATAATTCAATTTGATCAAGTCTTTCCTTGTCATGATTAATAACTGGAAGCTCAAAATGAGAATCTACTGCTGTATCTCCATGACCTGGAAAATGTTTGGCAGTTGCAACAACACCCTGTTCTTGTAAGCCTTCTATATATGCAACTCCCATTTCTGCAACTAATTCGGGGTCAGCTCCAAAGGATCTACTGCCGATAACAGGATTAGATGGATTATTATTTACATCCAGTACAGGTGCTAAATTAACATTAATTCCAAGCTCTTTTAACTCTTTGGCTGTAACTGCAGCTGCTTTTCTGCTTAGTTCTTTATCTCCCGTGGCTCCAATTTCTATATTTGCAGGAAAATATGTTAAATCTTTAATCCTTCTAACTTTTCCGCCTTCTTGATCAACTGATATAAAAAGTGGGATACCAGCACCATTATTTAAAGCTAATTCCTGTAAATTTTTAGATAAAATTGATGTCTGCTCTAAATTTTCGATGTTTCTGCTGAAATATATTACCCCACCTATGTGATAATTTTTTATAAGATCTTCAATTTCTTTGTCGATCGTTTTTGAATGAAATCCTACTTGAAATAATTGACCTACTTTTTCTGCAAGAGACATATTTTTTAGTTTATAATCTATTAAATAATCCCCTCCAGATTCTAAAAGTTTATAAAGATTGAAATTTGATTGATGATTATTGGCTGCAGTAGTAGTAATTGGATATGAAATCACTAATAATAAAGATATTAAAACTATAAAGATTTGTTTTTTCATCTGTTCCCTTTCCTCTGCTAATTAATTTTAAAGTTTTCTACACTTTCTCTAGTGTTTTTTAAATAATCACTTATTTTACTGAAATCTTTTTTAGCAAAAGCCACAAATAAAATATCTACTGCAGTCAGCTGAGCTATTCTAGAAGTAATGGCTCCAAGTCTAAGATTTTTTTCGCTTCCAGCAACCTGTAATTTAATATTAGCAATCTCATTTAGAGGATTTTTACCATACTTACTAATAGAAATAGTCTCGGCGCCTCTTTTTTTAGCAGTTTTTAAAGCTTCATAAACTTCCAAACTCTGACCACTATAGGAAATTGCTATTGCTAAATCAGTACTTTCCATATTAGCAGCTGAAGATAATTGAGCATGGGTATCTGAATAATAGATAACCGTCTTCTTTATCCGCATTAATTTATATTCTAAATCTTTTGCCACCAGCCCTGAAGCACCTATACCAAAAATATAAATATTATCGGCGTTTTCAATAGCAGCCACTGCTTTTTTTAATTGATCAACCGATAATAGATTTATAGTATTTTCTATTACATTAATATTATCATGAGCTAATTTATCCATTATTTCCTCAATCTCATCATCAACAGATATATCATCATAAATTTTAGTTTTATTTTGATTTTCAAAATCCTGTATATCTTTAATTAAAGATATTTTAAAATCATGATAGCCCTTATAATTTAATTTTTTACAAAATCTAACTACTGAAGCAGGACTGCTATCAGCACCTTGAGCTAATTCTTTAACTGATAATTTAGTAACATCTTCTTTATTTTGCAGGATATAATTTGCTATTTTCTCTTCAGTGTTGGTGAAATCATTGAACATTTCTTTAATTTTTAATATAACTTTCATTAGTCATCACCTTTAATTTTAAATTTAAATTTATCTCCTTCTTTTATTTTTTCAATAATCACTGCTGCTTTTCCTGCATCAGCTACAATATTTATTTTCTTATCAGCTGGATATTCTTTTTTTAAAATATTTAAGTCACCTTCATATCTTTGATATTTATGATTATCTATTGTAACAGAATATTTAAATCTTTTGTTGTTATTAACTGGTTTTATTCGCTTTTTTATATTTTTTCTAGCAGTTTCAGAACGAATAAGATATTCTCCAGGATCCTGTCGATTCTTGTGAGTTAACCTTAATAATCTTTTTTCCTCTTGACTAATTTCTTCATTGATTTTAATTGGGATTATAAATATATCTCTAGTTACTGCTGAAAAATCTATTAATTCTTCTTTGGAAGCTCTGCTATCACCTATATAAACTTTATCAATCCCTAGTTTTAATAAATCTTGGGCTGCTACTAAAGGAGTTAAAAATCTATGTTTTTCTATTGTTGGAAGTCCTGCTTTTATTGGAGGCCTTTTTTTATATTTTGCTGGAACAAAAGCAGCAATATCCAAACCATATTTTTTAAAAATATTATTTTTTTTAACCAATAATTTTTCAGATAAACCAGTTTCCTCTCTAGGATAATAATTATGAGATGCTTCAATATTTTCTAAATTGCCAGCGGCAGCAATTATTGATTTTAGATCTGATTCTTTTAGGGTGCTTGCATTAAGATTAATCTTATAATCGATATTTTGACTTAATTCAGCAATTTCCTGATTAGTAAATCCAAAGTCCAAACGAAGTGCATCAAAATTAAATTTATTTAACTCTATTTTTTCAAAATATTTTTTAGAAATATCTGCTGTCAAGTTTAAATTAAGCCGTTTAATTGCTAAAAGCAATTCTCTTATTTCATCTAAAAAATTATTATTTACCTCTGGAATGTGAAGAGATAGAAAAACATTTTCAATTCCTAACTTTTTTGCTTCTTCTAGATATTTAATATTTTCTTCTAAACTTATCCCTAAACCTGCATAAACTGAAATACCTAACATTTTATATACTCCTTTTTAAGTTATAATTAAATTTTAATGGCTCCTCTTTTTATACAGAGGAGCCATACTTAAACTATTTATTCTAATTGGGCAACTTCTTCATCTTTTATGAAAAAATGTGTAACAACAAATCCACCTATATAAGCAATAACAAGCCCTATAAAATAGCTTAGCATTGACCCTGGCTTCATTAATGGGATAGCTGTAATACCGGAAGGTCCCCAGGCACCAGCCATAACATTTTGCAGCATAACAAAAGCACCGCCAAATCCTGCACCTAAACCAGCAGTTATAAATGGTTTACCCAAAGGTAAAGTAACTCCATATATCAAGGGCTCCCCGATTCCTAAAACACCTGCAGGTAAGGCACCAGAAATTATTTGTTTCAACTTCTTATTATTTGTCTTTTTAGCTTTGAGATAAATCGCAATCGCTGCCCCAACCTGACCAGCTCCTGCCATAGCTAAAACTGGAAACAAAGAAACTCCACCCATATTTTCTAATTGAATAGCATATAATGGTATTAAACCATGATGTAATCCTAACAATACCATTGGTAAAAATACAGCTGCAAGTACATAGCCTGAAAGAACACTAACAAGTGGATTTTCTGAAGCTACTAGTAAAGTTAAAGCTCCAACTAACCAATCAGAAATAACACCCGATAAAGGCATTATAACAAAAATCATAGCCATAGCCATAATTAACATTGTAACCACTGGTGTGACAATTAAATCTAAAACATCTGGAACTGTTTTTCTCACTCTTTTTTCAATCAGTGATAATAAATAAACCCCGATAATCACTCCAATAATTCCACCTTTTCCAGTAGTTAAAATTGAATTTAGAGGTACTTCGGCATCATACATTCCAAATATTTGAGAAATTTCAGTAATCTGTCCCATAATTGTTAGGGCTCCTAACATCCCACCTAGACCTTCTGTAGCTCCAAATTGTTTAGCAGCATTAATACCTGTAAAAATTGCTAAATAACCAAGAAATGACCCTCCAAGCAGTGATAATATTAGTTGAGCACTATTCCAAAAATCACTGGTTGCTAAACTTCCAGTGTTCTGAAGATTAGTTATTAATCCAGCAAATCCATTAAATATACCAGCTGCAATAATAGCAGGTATTAAAGGAATAAATATTTTTCCTATAGTTTTTAAAGCTTTTTTGAAACTGCTTCTATTTTGTCCTCCTTTAACAGTTTCTTTATTTTTCTTCCAGTCTCCTCCAACTTCTAAATCCGATGAAATATTATAATCACTTTTTAGTATATCCAAACATTTTTTAGCTTTACCTGGTCCAACAACAATCTGTAATGTTTCATCTTCTACTACTCCCATAACTCCTTCAACAGCTTTTAGTGCTTTGATCTCAACTTTAGAATCATCTTTTAAATCAATTCTTAGTCTAGTCATACAGTTTGAAGCTGCATGTATGTTATCTTCTCCACCTAAATTTTTTACAATTTGCTTAACCAGATCTTGATTATTCATTCTACTCCTCCTTATATAATATAATTAGTTATTTTTTATAGCATCAGCTAATCGACCTTCATGTTTTTCTAATTCTTTACTTGCTTTTATTTTATCTAATCCAGTATTAAGCATCATAATTGCAAGTTTAACATTATAATCTGTTTTTCTAAATATTTTTCCGCTTTTTTATAACTCACCTCACTTACTTCCATAATCATATTTTTAGCTCGTTCAGCTAATTTATTATTTTTAACCTGCAAATCAACCATATAATTTTTATAAACTTTGCCTAATTTGATCATTACTGCTGTACTTAACATATTTAAGACCATTTTTTGAGCAGTTCCTGCTTTCATCCGGGTAGATCCTGTTACAACTTCTGGTCCTACAACTGGAGCTATTGAAACCTCTGCTATATCAGCAATTTTAGAATCAGGATTACAGCTTAATGCCGCTGTTTTAGCGCCTAAAGATTTTGCATATTCTAAACCACCTATTACATATGGTGTACTTCCACTGGCTGCAATACCAACTAAAAAATCTTTTTTATTGAAATTAATATCACTAAGGTGATTTACTGCTTCTTCCTTACTATCTTCTGCATTTTCTATTGAGTTTCTAATTGCTTCCTCTCCACCTGCTATTAAACCCTGCACCAATTCACTACTAACACCATAAGTTGGTGGACATTCTGAAGCATCTAAAATCCCCAAACGACCACTTGTTCCCGCTCCCATATAAATCAATCTTCCACCATTTTTTAAAGATTTTGTAATCAAATCAACAGCTTTAGCAATATTTTCCTTTTCTTTTTCTACTGCAAAAGCTACTTTTTTATCTTCACTGTTAATTATTTCTATCATTTTTTTAGTACTGACTCGATCAATATTTTTTGAATTCTCATTGACTGATTCTGTAATTAAATTTTTTAACTTACTATTCATATTTTAGCCTCCATTCGAAATATTATTTAATTTCTTAATAATATCTTAACATTAATGAAATATTATTTCAAGTATTATTTATTTTTATGAAAATATTTTTCAATAAAATATAAAAAAGGCCCTCTTTTTAAATTTATAATAAAAAGAAGGCCTAAAAAATAAACGGCTGAGGCACTTTAAAATCCAGCACCTTAGCCGCTTACATTATTTTATATCATTTTTAATTTATATTTGAGGAGGGTATTTTATTTTTTCTGTGGAGCTTAAATATTTCAATCTATTAAGTAATTCCTTTTTATACCTTGATGATAGGGAGCTCGCTTTTTAATATAGCTAAATAATTGTTTTGCTTCTTCAATTTTATTTTTAGCAATTAATGATAATCCCATTAGATATTTGCAGTGAATTTTATTTTTTTCGTCCAAATCTGCATCAAATACTAAAAAGTCAGGTAAGGAAACTGCAAAATAATCAATCTCTACCTCATCAAAAAAATGTTTTTCTCCATAATCATAAAGACTATTAAACTTAGAAAGCGCTTCTTCTTTTCTTCCCAATTTTTCTAATGCCAGCCCCTGATAAAAAATCATATGTGCTGGTTGATCATTATAATAAAGCATATCTGATAAATCATCTGATCCTACTGCAGCTTTTTCAAAATAGATTTTTGCTTTTTCAATCTCATTATTTTTTTTATAAATTAAAGCTGTATAATAATCAATGTCATTATCTTTTGCTATAGGTAATTTTCCTTCCCCTAAATTTTCAGGATAGCTTCTTGCTGCCTTTAAAAACTGTTTTGCTTTGCTTAAATTTCCCTTCTCTATATTTTCTTTAGCAAGTTCTATATTTGCAAATTTATACTGAGAAGTAACTTTGCCTTCTCCCCCCTCCCAGGGATGAAAATGTCTCTCTAATAACAATTCTAAAGCTCTTTTATAATGAGCAAGATTATTTTCTAAGGTAATATATTCTGTATATAAATCATCTCTTTCTTTAACCAGCTTAATATATTTATCTAAAAAGTCTTTTCTTTTTTGATTTGAATATCCTAACTTTTTATATAACTGGTCTAATTCATATAATATTCTGCTGTCATTATTATTTATTGCAAATGCTTTCTCTAATGATTTTTTGCTTTTCTCTTTTTCAGACATTTTATTATAATAAGCTAAAGCTAAATTTCTATGAACCACTGCATTATTATTATCTATTTCTCTAGATTTTTCCCATAATTTAATAGCTTTTTTATATTGTTTTTTATCATAATATAAATTACCAAGATAATAAGGTGCTTTTTCATCTTGAAAATTATTTTTAATAGCTGATTTTAAAACATTAATAGAAGTCAGCTTATTTGGAAAACAATAATCAGAGTTTGCAGCTGCAGCTTTTTCATAATATTTTTTAGCTTCATTTTGATTAGCCAATTCTAAATTATAATAAGCTAAATAATAATATATCATTGGATATATACTTAATTCTTCTTTTATATTATTAGATAAATAAATTTCTAAAATATCGATTGCTTCTTGATAAAAAAATGTATTTCCATAGTCAATTGCAAGTTCTAAGAAATTATGAGGATCATTCCTCAAGATATCTATAATATCATCTCTGCTCTTTTCTGCTGCTTCAATTTCACCTTTTCTTTTATTAATAAAGTATAATTCACTTCTAGCAGCAAAGTCTAATTTGTCAATTTCTATAGTTTCTTTTAAGAAAGATTCCGCTTCATTAAACCTGTTCAATTTTCTAAGTAATGAAGTTTTAAGATTTCTAGATTTGGGATTATGATAGTTTTTGATTATTGATTTCTCAATATATTCGAGCGCATTTAAAATTTCTTTATTTTTATACGATAAAGCTGCTAACTCATAATAACCACTGTCATGCCAGTCCCCAGACCAAATAGCTTTATGAAAAGCTTCAAAAGAAAGTTGATATTTTTGCTGATACTTTAAAGACAAGCCTAAATTATAATAGGCTTCACTATCATATGGATTAGGGTTTTTTTCAGTTAATCTTTCAATGGCACTCCTAAAATATTTTTCGCTTTCACTAAATAAACCTCTTCTCAATAATAATCTTCCATAAGCATTATTGATTCGAATATCATTAGGATCTCTTTTTAATCCTTCCAGATAATAAGGGTCTGGCTCATAAGTTGCATGTCTATATTGTTCTAAATGAACAGCAGTTAAATATAACTCTTCATTTGTTTGAATTTCAGCTGGCTTTTTTGCAGCTTCTGCAGGATCAGGTGTTTTTAATAATTTTTTTTCTGCCGGTGAATAAGATATTAAAATATTATGATCG
This sequence comes from Halanaerobium saccharolyticum subsp. saccharolyticum DSM 6643, assembly GCF_000350165.1. NCBI lineage: Bacteria > Bacillati > Bacillota > Clostridia > Halanaerobiales > Halanaerobiaceae > Halanaerobium > Halanaerobium saccharolyticum. The sequence goes on along the minus strand of NZ_CAUI01000005.1, from coordinate 460,501 downwards.
CTATCTAATAATTCCAAAATATAATCTGATTTTTTGGCTAATTTATTTATTTCTACTTTTTTATTATACGAAAATTTAGGATCTAAATTTATTTTTTCACTGAATAAAATATTTTTGTTTTCAGATAAAATTATTTTTAAATTATTTTTTTTAGAAGTTGAATAAATTGATATCTCTGCCTCTTTTTTATCAATTTCTAAATTTAACAAAAAATCTTTTGAGGCATTTTTCACTTCACCTAAGCCCTTATATGGCATAAAATACTGTTTAAAAGTTTTTTCTTCATGTGGCTGCATCCAGGTAAAATCTGGTTGGTTATCTGTATAAACTCCTGTCATTAATTCTATATATTCTCCGCTGCCATAATCTGTTAAGTTTTGATACCATCTTTGTCCAAAATCACCTGTTCCCCAGGTCCACTGTTTTTTACCAGGTGAGATATGATGATTTGCAACATGCAGTATGCCAGCTTCTTTTGAATAATCATAACCGCCAACAAAATTATAATCAGAATGATATGCCATATATGAAGTTGGTACGGGTATGTTTTTATATTTAGATATATCTACCCCAGCTGAATAATCAACTTTATAATATTCTCCAGTTGCAATGGGAAATTTTGAAACATCTCGTTTTCCATGATCAAATACAGCATTTACATCTGGTGGAAAAATTGATTTATAAGATTCATTGACAGCTACTGCAGGATTGGCCCACCACAAAAATGTTTGAGGAAGTTCAGTTCTATTATAAAGCTGTCCAATTATTTCTAAATATGCTTTATCTGGATAAATTTTAAAGCCAGCCATTCCTTTTGTACCGTACATCCTATCAATTTCACTGACCCAAACTACAGCACTTCCATCCTCGTTTTCTTCAAAACTATATTCAACTGGACTAAAGGTTGATGGCCTATGATGCTGAGGCCAATTAAATTCTATGCCTCCAGCTATCCAGGGGCCAGCCAAACCAACTAAGGCTGGTTTTATTACAGGATTATAATATACAAAATCATAATTATTTGTTTTATCATAAGCCCTTTGAATCCGCCCCCCTAATTCAGGCATTATTTCTATTCTAAGGTATTCATTTTCTAAATATATCATTTTATATTCTTTATTAATTTTTTTATTATAGATTTTTTCTACAACTGGTAGAGGATATACTTTACCTGAACTGCCCTGATAAACTCTTTTATCCAGAAACATCGGGTTTTTATCAGCCTCACCGACAGGATAACTTTCAATTTTAACAGTATCCTCCCAAACTTTAACTTTATCTTTTTGAGACAATTTTATCATCCTTTCTAACATTTAAATAGCATCTACTGAGTATTATTTTATAGATATTTCTATGGTAAAAGAATATTCCTGCTGAGGATCAATAATATTCACTTTTTTGTTTTTTAGAGCAAGGTTAATCGAATCATAATAACCATCAGTTGGCTCAAAAGCAAAATTATAATCTCCTTTAAATGAACCTTCCGTTAACCAAAATCCAAGATAAGGAAATTTTTCTGAATCAAATTTAATTATAAACTCGGATTTTTGTTCAGGATAAAAAGCTGATACCTTTCCATAGTTTAATTTATCATAATTATAATACTTTTCACTTAGAATCTCTTTTCGATTATTTACTTTATCAAGCCTATATTGCTGACCAAACATATCAGCTGTAATGGGAAAACTATGTTCTTTATTTTTTTCCCCCAGGTATTTACTCTGCTGTACATTAACTATTTTGGTCATTTCTTTCGGAAAATTAAGCTCAATTTCTTTCGAATATTTTAATAAACAGTGCATTGTCCAGATAGCTGGAAAAGCAGTTTTTAAATTATTTTTTATTTTATAATCAATGATAATTTTATTTTCAGTTATTGTAATAATCTTTCTGTAATGATATTTAAAATATTTACTTTTGTAATCTAAGACTAAGCTGTCACTCTTTAGTTTATAATCAAAATTTGCTGACCATATTTCCCCATGATCTGGATAAGTATAAAGCTGATTATTAATAAATAATTTTGATCTATCAATATTAGGAAAACAGTCATCAAAACCCGAACAATCATAGTCCTCAAAATTACTATCAAATTCTGCTTTTTTATAACTATTATCTTTATTTTGAAATAAAAATTCAAAATCTTTTTCTTTGCTATAGATTGAAGCTATTTTAGAACCAATTTCTGGTAATATTAAAATTGAAATGCACTCATTTTCCATTTTAATAGCTTTTGATTGCTTAAATTTAATCTCCTTAATTCTCATTATATAAGCTCCTTAAACTCATTCAGAAAATTATTTACTGCGCTGTTTTAGAATATCTAAATAGATTGCGATTAATAAAACTGACCCTCTAACAACATATTGATAAAAAGTTGCTACATTAAGTAAATTCAGTGCATTAGAAATCATTCCCATGATTAAAACACCAACAACTACTCCACTTATTGTTGCTATACCACCATTTAAAGATACTCCACCCAAAACACAGGCCGAAATTACATCAAGTTCCAGACCCTGAGCAGCATTTGGTTGACCACTTGTCATTCTTGAAGCTAAGATTACACCGGCAAAACCTGCCATAAATCCCTGAGCAGAAAATATTATTATTTTAGTTAAATCAACATTAATACCTGCCAGTTCAGCTGCTTTTGTATTTCCACCAATTGCAAGTGTGTTTTTACCAAAAACTGTATTATTTAATAAAATACCAAAGATAATAAATGAAATAACCATAATAATTATTGGTGTGGGAATTCCTAAAATCATACTGTTGCCTAATTTAAAAAACCCGGCTGTAGAAATACCAACTGCACGTCCATTTGATAAAATAAAGGCCATACCTCTAAAAATCATTTGAGTAGCCAGGGTTGTAATTAATGCATTTAATCCCAATTTAGCAATAGAAAAGCCATTTATCACTCCAACTAAAACTCCGGCAAGAAGCCCTGTTATAATACCGATCCATACGCTCCCAGTACTATTAATAACAACAGCTGTAGTAATTCCAGAAAAAGCTACTGTTGAACTAACAGAAAGGTCAAAATCACCACTTGCTAAAGCAAACATCATTGTATTAGCAATTAAACCAATAGTAACTACCGAGAGTGCAAGCCCAACCATATTGCGCCATGTGAAAAAATAAGGAACAAAAATCGAAAGCAAGACAAACATTGTTATAAATATTAAAATTATCGTATAATTGTTATATAAGTTTTTAATTCTACTTTTAGTAGTTTCTGTCATAATATTAGATCCTCCTATTCATAATTAAGAAACTGGCAGTGCCATAGATAATATTTTTTCTTCTGTAAATTCTTCTCGATTTAAAGATCCTATAATTTCTCCAGATCTCATTACAACTACTCTATCTGATACTCCCATTACTTCTGGTAAATCACTGGAAACAAAAAGTATACCCTTACCGTCTGCAGCTAAATTATACATTATTTTATAAATTTCATATTTTGCGCCAACATCAATACCTCTAGTCGGCTCATCCATTAAAAATACATCAATGTCTTCACTTAACCACCTAGACAAAATCACTTTTTGCTGATTTCCACCTGACAGATTGACAGCTAATTGGTCACGAGAAGGAGTTTTAATATCTAAATTCTCAATGAATTCATCTGTAGTTTCTTTTTCCGCCTGTTTATTTAAGAAAAAATTATATCTCAAATGATGTCTTCTACTGCTGATATTAATATTTTCACTTACCGAGCGAATCCCAATAATGCCTTCATCTTTTCTATCTTCAGGCAGCAAACAAACTTTATTTCTAATAGATTCCTTTGGGTTTTCAAGCGAAACTTCTTCTCCTCTAACTTCAACTCGACCTGCCTCAATTTTTTCTAGACCATAGATTAATTTAAATAATTCTGTACGGCCTGCTCCAACAAGACCAAAAATCCCTACAACTTCTCCTTCGTGTACTGTTAAATCAATATTTCTTTTAACGCCTTTGCCTCTTATGTTTTCAATATGAAATATTTCTTCCCCTTTATCTCTTTCTTCATAGCCATAGATATCATTAAGTTCTCTACCAACCATTTTTTTAACAATTAAATCATGAGTAACTTTCTCCATATCTCTAAATGTTTCGATATGTTTACCATCTCTAAAAACTGTACAGCTATCACAAATTTGAAATATTTCTTCCATCCTATGTGAAACATAAATTATAGCTTTTCCATCTTCTTTCAACTTTTCGATAATTTCAAATAAATGTTTTATTTCTCTATCCGAAAGTGAACTTGTTGGTTCATCAAAAGCAATAATTTTAGCATCCTGCATTAAAGCTTTTCCGATTTCTATCATTTGCTTTTGAGCAATTGATAGATCTTTAACTTTAGTTTTAGGATTAAAGTTCTCCATTAACATCTTGATTTGTTTAAGAGCTTTTTCTTTTAACTTCTTTTTGTCTACAAAGCCATTTTTGTTAGGATAATTGCCAATCATTAAATTTTCGGCAACTGTCATTTCTGGAACTAAATTTAATTCTTGATATATTACAGCTATTCCAGCATTTAAAGCATCTTTAGTATTAGAAAATTTCATAGTTTTATTTTCAATTAATATTTCTCCTTGATTAGGAGTTAAAGCACCACTCAATGTATGCAAAAGTGTAGATTTACCTGCTCCATTCTCGCCTACAAGTCCATGAATACTTCCAGTATTAACCCCAAACGAAATTTTATCAAGTGCTTTTACTCCTGGAAAGGTTTTTGTTATATTTTTAAATTCTAAATGATAAGCCATAAATTTACTCCTCTCTAATAGTCAAGAGTAATAGAGGGGGTTAAACCCCTCTATTTATAATTATATTATTCTAATTCTTTGTAATTATCTCTTGTCATTATTTGACCTGTAGTCCAGGTAACTTTTGGAGGCTCTTCGCCATTTTTAATCCATTTATACATTAATTCAGCAGTTTCATATCCATGTCTGCGAGCACTTAATTTCACAGAAGCATAAAATCCTGTTTCTTCTTCTTTTTCAAATTCATTAACAACAAAGTTAGAACCATTAATTCCAATACCTATTACATTTTCAGCTCCAAAACCCTGACCTTCAAGAGCTCTAATTGCTCCAATTACTGAAGAATCATTTCCACCAGCAACTATCCATTTATCGAAATCTGCATGCTTGGTTAAAGCAAAGTTAGCAGCATTAAATGAACCTTCAGTGTCAAGTGTTTGCATTGGACTTTCAAATACTTGATCCTCAGGGAAGCCATTTTCCATTAAAACATCAGTTGCACCTTGAGTTCTTTCAGTAATAGTTGGAAGTTGATCAAAAGTCATTACTAAATAACCTACTTCTTCATAGTCCCAATCTCTTTTATTCATCTGCTCTACTAAAGTTTCTCCAACTAACTGACCAATATCATAAGCTGAGATTCCCATATGTGGAACTTCTTCCATTGGTTCACCATCAGAACCTACAAATCTGTCATCAACAGACATTACTTTTAGGCCATTCATATCAGCTTTAGCTTTAATAGCTGGTCCTAATTTAACATCAGGTGTACAAATAATAAAACCTTGTGCTCCCTGTGATGCTAAATTATCAATAGCAGAAAGTACTTTTTCTCCATCTGTTCCACCAATTTTAACTAATTCAAAACCATAATCATCTGCTGCTTCTTCTGCAAATCTCCACTCATCTTGAAACCATGCTTCTTCAGGCTGCTTTACTAAAAATCCAATCTTTACATCCTGAGCGGCCGTTACTGAAATTGCACCCAACACCATAATTAAAGTTAATAATAAAATAAGTTTTTTCTGCAAAATATTCTCCTCCTATTGTTTTATTTTAATTAAAATTTAAAACTAAAAGTTTAAAATTCACCTCCCTTAAAAATTATTTTCTTAAAAAACGACATAAAACCCCCTCAAACAGTACAAACAGCTGTTTTAGGGGGCCTTCATGACCTCATACTATTCTGCCAATCATTAACAGAATATTGTATATTTTTTTATAGTATAACATTAATATTTTGAAAAATCAAATTTTTTAACAATATTTTTAATATTTTTAAATTTAAAGCTAAAATCAATCTCAGAAATTTAACGCATCAATACTTTAATTATTTAAATTTCTGGTCAGCTTCAATTATCTCTTTAGCAACTATTATCATTTTTTTGTTTTGATCATTACTCTTTTTTTGCAAAAATTTCATTGCTTCTTTCTCTTTAATATCCTTTCTATCCATAACAATACCTTTGGCTCTCTCAATTATTTTTCGTGCTTCTAAAGCTTTTTTGCTGTCGTCTAATTCTGATAAAAGTTTTTTGAACTCTTCAAATCGAGCGCTTGCAATATTTATTGCAGGTTTAATGTCATTTCTGTCAACTGGTTTAATTAAATATGCAAATGCTCCGGCTTTAGAAGCCCTATTAATTAGTTTCTCATCATTATAACCTGTTACAATTATTGCAGGTATAAATTTTTCATTATTAATTCTTTTAATGGCTTCTATTCCATCCATCTTGGGCATATTAATATCTATTATTATTAAATCAGGTTCTTTTTCTAAGGCTAATTTAACTGCCTCAACACCATCGAATGCTTGTCCAATAACTTGATGTCCAAGTTTCTCAATATTTGATTTTAAACCCATTAAAATAATTGACTCATCTTCAGCTAAAAGTATTTTTAATGATTTCTGCATTTAGATCAATCAGCTCCTTTATTCAGGTATTGTTATTTCTACTTTAGTACCTGGACCATCCTGATTTGGTTTAAGTGTTATATCACCTTTAAACTGCTGTTTAATAATTGAATATACAATTGATAAGCCAAGACTTTCCTGCTCTTCAATTTTAAAATCATCAGTTATGCCTTTTCCATTATCTTTAACAATAAGCTTTATTTGATTATTATATTTAAATGATGAAATCTCAATCATTCCTGCTTCCTGATCTTTAAAGGCATGTTCAATACAATTACTCAAAATCTCATTAAAGACTAAAGCAGTAGCCGATGCTTTGGCATAAGAAATAAATATATCATCAATCTCAACTTTAAATTCTATTTTATTATTATTTAAAAATTCAATAATGACCTCAAAAATATCATGTAAATTAATTATACTTCTGCCTAAACTATCTTTAGACAAAAGATCATGTACAGCTGCAATACTTTTTATTCTACAGATAATATTAGTTAAAATTTCATCAGTGTTTTTAGGGTTCTTATTAATAAAATCTTTTTGTAAAGTTATCAAGCTAATTATATACTGCAGATTATTTTTTATTCTATGATGACTTTCTTGTAAAAGAGTAGATCTCCCCATCAACCTTGTATCTTCAATTGCAATAGCAGCTTGTTTAGCAAGAGTTGTTAAATATATATTTTCCTCTTGAGAATAACTATAGGACTTTCTATAGCTAAAAGATAATTGAATAATCCCACTAACATGTGATCTTATTAAAACAGGGATTACAATTACTGATTTTACATTGCTGCTTTTATTTAAAAATATATCATCAAAACCTCTATCAGCTTCTGTCATAAAGAATATTTTTTCGTTTTTAGTAATTTCAAATAATTTTTCCTTTTTAATTTCACTAATAATTTTTATATTTGACTCATAGTTAAATGTATCTATAAAAGATTTTGTATTTTCATCAATTAACTTTATTACACAGTTATCTGCTTTTGTAAAATCACTGCTGTATTCAGCAAGAAGCTTTAAAACATCTTTAAGCTCATAATTTGAGGTTAGAAATTCTGTTGCTTTAAAAACAGTATTTAATATTTTTTGGGTTTCATTTTCTAAAAATGAATTAGTTTTTTGGTTATCATAATTTCCAAGCATTAAATTCAAAATTTTATTTTGATTTAAATTTGCTTCTGATTTAGAGATAGTTCCAATAATTGAGCCCATATAAATTACTGATATCCTATCTGCAATCTTTAAAGCATCTTTCCACTGCTTAGTGATATATATAATTGAGCCACCTTCAGATTTATATTCATAAATTTTATTATAGAATTTTTTAATAGAGTCAACACTTAAACCATCAGTTGGTTCATGCATTATAACGATTTTAGGTTTGTTATAAAGAATTTTAGCTATGGAAAGCTGCTTTTTTTCATCTTTAGAAAGATTTGAAACATTTTTTTTAAGTTTTAAATCTAAATCCATAAATCCCAATATTTTTTCCGCTCTATTTTTAGATTTAATTTTATTAATAAATGGCAGAAATCTAAATTTAGGATAGTTATTTAAACAAATATTCTCTTCTATAGATAATTGTTCTACTAATGAAGAACTATTAAAGAGAAAATCTATTCCATTTTCTCTTAAAACAGCTATTTTATTCTCAAGTAATTTGTTCTCTAAATAAAAACTTCCCTTGACGTTGATTAACCCTGCTAAAGCTTTTGTTAAATTCTTTTTGCCAGAACCTTCAAGACCAATAACCGCATGAACTTCTCCTTTTTTTAATTTAAAATTAAAATTATTTAGTTTAGAGTTTTTTTCTTTTGGAGTATTAAGATTGATAATTTCAAAAAATGGTTCTGACATAATTTCACCTCACTAAAATTTAATTATACTATATTGTTTGCTTAGGAAAAATAATAATATATTTATAGTTTTCTGGCTCCATTTCCAGGGTTACTAACATAAACTTCAGGTTCAATACCTGTTTTTTCTTTATATTTCACTTTAATAGTATTTACAAAGTCTTCAAGCTTATCTTTTTTGACTAAATTAACAGTACAACCACCAAAACCAGCTCCTGTCATTCTGGCTCCTGTTATATTTTCAGCAGCTGCTAGATCAACTAAAATATCTAATTCCTTACAGCTAACTTCATAGTCTTCACTTAAACTTCGATGAGAAGCATACATTAGCTTACCAAATTTAGACATATCATCAGCTTGCAATGCTTTTTGGCTCTCTAATACTCTTTCATTTTCACTGACAACATGATGTGCTCTTTTATAAACATTTACTGCAAGCTGATCCTTATGTTTTTCAACAGTTTCTAAATCAAGATCTCTTAAAGCGGTAATCTCAGAATTTTCTTTTTTAGCAAAATAATCTACTGCCTGATTACACTCATTACGGCGTTGATTATACTCAGAATCTACTAAACCTCTTTCCACTTTAGAATTACAAATAACTATTTGATAATTATCATTTTTAAATGGTACCAGCTGATAATCATTTGTACGACAATCAATTAGAAGGGCATGATCTTTTTGACCGAGACGAGAAATATACTGATCCATGATTCCACACTGAACTCCAACAAAATTATTTTCAGCTCGTTGAGCCAGCAGGGCCATCTCCACTCCATCCATTTTAATTTTATGAAGATCAGTAATTGCTAAGGCAGTCACTACTTCTAAAGCTGCAGAAGAACTTAAGCCCGATCCCTGTGGAATATTACCAGTAAACATCAGATTAAAGCCCTGCAGCTTTTCTCCTGATTTCTGAATCTCATCAATAACACCCAGCAAATAATTGGCCCAGACATTTTCTTCATCATATTTTAAGTCATCTAAACTATATTCTACCATTTGATCATAATCTAAAGAATAGAATTTAACTTTTCTATCAGGTCTTAACTGAATCAGCATAGTAATTTCTTTTTCTATCGCCATTGGCATCACAAAACCATCATTGTAGTCTGTATGTTCACCTATTAAATTTACTCTTCCTGGAGCAGCATAAGCTCCACTTTCTAAATCAATATCTTTAAAAGTTATTCCAAACTTATCCCATAATTCTTGCTTATTCATCATTAGTTCTCCTTTCAAATCCGCCTGATTTATGCCACTGCCAGGCTGTAGAAATTATTTTTTCTAATTCAGTATACTTAGGCTGCCAGTCTAATTCTTTTTGAATTTTATCAGAACTTGCAATTAATACTGCTGGATCTCCAGCTCTTCTCTCAGATATTTCAACCTCAAAATCACGACCAGTAACTTCTTTTACTGTATCAATAACTTCTTTAACAGAATATCCTTCTCCACTCCCAAGATTATAAATTGAACTTTCTTTTCCTTCAGCCAGAGCTTCTAATGCCAGCAGGTGGGCTGCTGCTAAATCATTGACATGAATATAATCTCTAATACAGCTGCCATCATTAGTTGGATAATCATCACCAAAGATATAGATTTTATCTCTAATTCCTAAAGCTGTCTGCAGTACAATTGGAATCAAATGGGTTTCAGGATCATGTGCTTCTCCAATTTCACCTTCTGGATCGGCTCCTGCTGCATTAAAATAACGAAGTGAAGCATATTTAAGACCATAAGTATCATCATATCTTTTTAAAGCCTTCTCAAAAAATAATTTACTTTCTCCATAAGTGCTTGTGGGTTCAGTTTTATTATTTTCCTTAATTGGAATTTCATCTGGTTCACCGTAAACAGCTGCTGTAGAAGAAAAAACAATGTTTTTTACATCATTATTAATCATTGCTTCCAAAAGATTAATACCATTTGCAAAGTTATTCATATAATATTTACCCGGTTTTTCCATAGACTCCCCAACTAAGCTGTCAGCTGCCAGATGAATTACTCCTTCTATTTCATCTTCCTTCATTATTTTATTTAATAATTTTTTATCTGCTAAATCACCTTCTATAAACTTTCCTCCAGTAACAGCTTCTTTGTAACCTTTTTGCAGATTATCCAGAGTAATAACTTGATGCCCTTCTTTAAGCAGGGCTTTTAAAACATGACTTCCAATATAACCCGCTCCACCTGTGACTAAAATATTCATGCTTTGCCTCCTTTAAATTTAATAAAAATATTTAATTTATCATTTCAAAAAAATTATTTAATACTTTTTCAGCTGCACCTACAGCACCAGCAAAATCTTTATAAAAAGCTGTTGTTATTTTTAAATCATCTGCTATCTGATTTAATGTATCTTCTGTGATTATTTTATGTAGTTTTTTTAATAACAGCTGATCATATTCAGCAAATAAGCCTCCTATTATAACAGCTTCCGGATTTAAAATATTCAAAATATTTGAAATAGCCCTTGAAAAATATTTTAGAGCATCATTAACAACTAATAATGCTTCTTTTTCCCCAGCTTGATAACGATTAATTATTTCTTTAAAAGTAATATCTTTAATATTGTTTAGCTTTTTATATCTCAAAATTATACTTTCTTTAGATGCCAATGATTCTAAACAACCATTTTTGCCACAATGACATTTAGGTCCCCCATCTTTTACTTTCATGTGACCTAATTCTCCAGCTGCATAATTATTACCATAATGAAGTTTAGATTTGAAAACTAGAGCAGATCCGATTCCTGAGCCAGTATTAATAAAAACAAAATCATCTCTCCCCTGCCAAATTTCTCCGGCAGCCATCATTCTAACATCATTATCTATAAAAATTGGATAATTAAATTTTTTTGCTATAACTTTTTTTATATTTATCTTATCCCAATTAAAATGAGGAGTAAAAATAGAAAGTCCTTTTTCCGGATCTACTAAACCATGTATACCAAGACCTATACCAATAATTTTAGTTGAGTCTTCAAGCTGATTTTGATATTTTTCTATTAAATTAAAACTAATTTTTTTATATTCTTCAAAATCATGACTTTGAACTTCGATCTGATCATCTGCTATAATTTTTGCTTTTAAATTTAACAAAACTGCTTTAACGGAATCAATTCCCCATTCAATTCCAATTACAAAGGCACCCTTAGACTTTAAATTTAAAAGCATTGGTCTGCGGCCACCTCTGGATTTTCCAACAGCTGCTTCTTGAACTAGTTCATAACTAATTAATTCCCGGACTATGTTAGTTACTGTAGCCCTAGAAATTTTTAACTTATCCGCGATTTGGGATCGTGAAATACCATCTTCATTTTTAATCAATGAAAGTATATTTTTCTGATTTTGTTTTTTCATATTTTTAAAACTACCTTTTTCCATCATCAGTCACCCATTTCTTTGTTAATTAATTAAATTAACTAAGTTTATTATAACATTATTTATTTATCTAGTAAAGAAAGAATTTTTGAAATATAATATTAATTAACTGTTTTATTAGTTATCTGCTTTAAATAAAATGTAATAACCAAATCTGCTATGAGTGAAATTATTAAAATGAAAAATCCAGCTTTAAGACCAATAAAATCATTAATGAACCCTATGACCCAGCTAGCAAGAACTGTAGAACCAATCATCCCAGCAGTTTGAGCAAAGCCAACTACTTTAATTCCACTACTACCAAAGCTATCTAAAATTGCTGCCTGAGCAGTAGGAACTTGTGCTGCAAGGAAAATACCTGAAATAGAAATTAAAATAGTAAAACTTCTTCCTCCTATTAAAGCAAGGGTGATTAGCAGTGCTGCAGCTCCAGCTGTATATATAATAAAATTAAAATAGCCTACTTTTTCTACCATAAAACTTGCTAAAAGCCTGCCGATAGTAAATGTAATAAAAAATAATGCTATGTAAAAACTAATTTCTAAATCTGTTCTGCCTTCTACATCTTTTAAAAAAGGTGCTAACCAGGTGACTATAGAAAATTCAACACCTATTTGTAAAAATACTATTAAAGAAAATAAAATAACCCTTATATCTTTAAGAAGTTCTTTGGTGCTTTTCATTGTTTTATTTTTACTGGCTTCAATTTCAGGGATAACTGCAGTTTTAAATTCAATAAAAATAATAACTAATAAAATAATAGAAAATAAAAAAGAATGAGCCCAGCTAAAACCAATTTTTATAACTAAAGTTACAAAGTAAGGAGCCACAATACCGCCAAGACCATAAAATAAATGCAGCAGATTAATCATCTTACCCCTATTTTTACTATAAGATATTGAAATAAGATTTACTGAAACAATATTTAAAAGAGTTAAACCTGATCCAAGTATAAAAAAGGCCGCTGTCAATGTATAGTAATTTATTGAAAAATAAATAGCAAGCAGTGCTAAGCTATTATAAATCATACCGTAAAAAAGCAATTTTATTAATCCAAATTTTTCTATTAATTTCCCACTTATAAAATAAAGAAACATTGCTCCCATAGAAATAAATGATAATAAGATACCAAGTCGACTGTAATTAAGACCATAATCTTCTATTATATAGGGCCCAACCTGAGCTCTTAAATTATTAACTATTCCGTTCATCATCATTATTGTAAAAGCTAATATCATTAAACGTTGTTTGTTTTTTATCATCTTTATCCACCTTAGTTTATATATTTAGGATGTTTTGTTTTTCTTATATTAAATCATCCCACAAAATAATTAGAAGGTCAACAAAAAAACCTCTCTTAATCAAAAGAAAGGTCTTTTAAATAAATATATATTAAATTTTTTCTATACTTATTATATTTTTCGACCACTAATTAAATATGAGTTATAATCTATATTTTCGATTTCAATGTTTTTTATATTTCTCTGCTCTAACATTGATTTTAGATGCTCACTTTTTACACGATGATGAAGTGGAGGACCTTCTTCTCTCTTAGCTGGATCCCATTCTATAAATACTACTTTGGAGCCTTTCTTTAAAAAACTAAAATAATTATTTAAAAACTTTTCTTTTTCTTCTACTTCATGGAACAAATAAGCAAAAAGCATAAAATCAGCTTTTTGATTTAAGTTTGCATCATTATCCTCACTTTTTACAATCTCTATTCTGTCAGTTAAACCAACCTGTTGGGCCCGATATTTCAGATCTAAAAGCATATCAATTTGAACATCTACAGAATATACTTTACCTGAATCACCAACAATTTCAGCTCCGGGTAGAGAAAAAAAACCATTGCCGGCTCCAACATCTATAAAAATATTTCCTTCTTTTAAATCTAATTCTGATAAAAGTTCAGCAGGTTTTAAACTTTTAAGCCTTTTTTCTGTAAATAGTTTTTTCTTTTTTGATGAATGAAATCTTTTACCTGTCATATAATCACTCCTATCTTATTTAATCCAAACAAAATATAATATTTATAAAAACTAATAATATTCTATTTATCGAAAAAATTGTTTTAATTTCTATTATTAATTATATCTGAATTTTAAAAATTAAAAAGTTAAAGACCCTACAACTATAAATATTGTAAGGTCTTTTACGAATTTATATTAAATTAATAAAATCTATTTTCACTGCTAATTAAAAATATATAATTTAAAAATCCCAGTAAGTTACTTTTTATTTGCAATTAACTTCAGTATTATATTTAAAAACAACTTATTTAAATAATATTTTTTCTGATTTTAGCTGAAAATAATTCAGAAACAAGTACCAGTGATAAAATCATCATAAAAATTATTACTGCATCAGGCCACTTAAGCCCTAAAATTGCTTCATTTAACTGTAAGCCGATTCCACCAGCTCCTACAAGCCCCACAACTGTAGATTCTCGAATATTAATATCCCAACGATAAACTGCTGTACCAACAAAAGAAGGAAAAACCTGGGGCACTACTGAATAAATTAAAGTAGAAAATTTCGAAGCACCAGTAGCTTTAACTGCCTCTACCTGGTCTTTATCTATTTCTTCTATACTTTCATAAAGTAATTTTGAGACAAAACCAATTGATCTTAAAGAAATTGCTATGATACCAGCCAGTACACCTGGCCCCAATATAATTACTAAAATTATTGCCCAGATTAGAGAACTAACTGAACGAGATGTTACAATTATCAATAGAGCTAACTGCCTCAAAAGCGGATGAGGACTCGTGTTTTCTGCAGCTAGAAAAGCTACAAATAAAGAAAAGATTATAGCTGCAATTGTTCCTAAAGTAGCAATTGTAATTGTATCCCAGATAGGTCGTAAAAGATCTATAAAATAAGGCCAATTTGGTGGGAACATTCTAGCTAATAACTTTATAGCCTGTTCGGCTCCATCATAAACAAAGGGCCACATTGTACGAGCTGAAATAATATTCCAACAGTAAATAAAAAGCCAGATACCAGCTGCCCAAAAGATCATCTCTTTAATAATTCTAAGAATACCTTTTAACTGCCAGTTATAATTATTTGTTTTCATTGCAAAACTCCTTTCTATATTTAATTTTATTTCATTTTTTTTCTAATAAAAGAGGAAAATATTTCTCCCAAAAGTACTATCCCGATCATTACAATTAAAATAGCAGAAGCTGAATCAAACTCATAACGGTCAAAAGCTGCATTTAAAGTTGTACCTATCCCTCCAGCTCCAACAACTCCAATTACTGCTGAAGCTCTAAAATTAATATCAAGTCTATAAACTGCTAAACCAATAAAACGGGGTAAAATTTGTGGAAATATAGCATAAGTCATTAATTGAGGCCAGGAAGCTCCTGTAGCTTTAACCGCTTCCACCTGGCTCCAGTCTATATCTTCAATTTCTTCTGCCAGTAATTTTGCTAAAAATCCAATGCTGCTGAAGGTTAATGTTAAAACCCCTGCCATTGGTCCAAAACCAATAATAACCACGAAAAAAATTGCAATAACTACTTCTTGAAAACTTCTGGAAATAACTATCACCGCCCGAGATAAATAATAAACAGGCTTAGGAGATATATTTTCTGCTGCTCCAAAAGCAAAAGGAAGCGAAATTATAATTCCAAATACAGTTGCTATATAAGTCATTGTCAAACTCTCGACAATCCCATCAACAATTGAATCCCACCGAGAAATAAAATCTGGTTTTAAAAAATCTCCAAAATATTTCTGACTTCTGCTTAAACCGAGTAAAATTCTCTGGGGATCTATTCTAAGAGAAATAAAAGTAAAAATTAAATAGGCAGCAATTAATAAAAAAATTATAATTCTTTTGTTTTTACTTTTAATTAGATGCGGACGCTGCCAGCTGTATTTCACTTTGTTCTCTGTCAGCAAAATCATTACCCCCTTTAAGAGAAGTATTATTCTCTTTTATATTATTTTCTTTATTTAAATTGTCCCAATCTTCTTCTCCATAAATTGTAGTTAAAGTGTCTTTATTTAACTCTAAAGGACTGCCGTCAAAAACTATCTCACCATTTCTCATTCCAATAATTCTACTGACATATTCTCTTGCAAGCAATACATCGTGAATATTAATTAAAGCGGCCAGATTTCTTTCTTTCGCCATCTCTGTTATTAGTCTCATTATCTGTCTTGCTGTTTTAGGATCAAGACTCGCTGTTGGTTCATCAACTAAAAGTAAATCAGGATCCTGAATTAGTGCTCGAGCGATTCCCACCCGCTGCCGCTGCCCACCAGATAAATGATCAGATCTTTTATTAATATGTTCTTGAAGCCCCAGCCTTTCTAAAAGCTGATAAGCCTGATTAATATCTTTTTGTGGAAATTTGCGCAGCCAGGCTCTCCAAAAAGATACATAACCTAATCTTCCTGATAAAACATTTTCCATAACTGTTAATCTTTCAACTAAGGCATATTCCTGAAATATCATACCCATTTTTCTTCTTTTATTTTTTAATTCTTTTTTATTCAATTTATTAATATCTTGATCTTGTAAAATTATTTCTCCTTCTGTCGCTTCAACAAGACGGTTAACACAGCGAATTAAAGTCGATTTGCCAGCACCAGAGGGACCAATTACAGCTGTAATCTCACCTTTTTTTAACTCTAAATTAACACCTCGAAGTGCCAGATCTCCTCCGGGATATTCTTTATGCAAATTACTTATTTTAAGCAAATTTTTCACCTCTCTATTTATATTTATATAAATACCGGGTACCTGAAAATATTCAGATACCCGGTACTATTAAAAAGCAAAAACAGCTAAGTGATAGCTGCCTCTGCCACCCCAACTTTAAAACAATTTTATCAATAATTATCTATATTAATTTATCATTTATTACTTGTATTCTACTCCGTTTGCTTTATCAATAGTTCTAATAACTTCCCAATATGTTTTATAGTCAATTGGAATAAACTTATCGTCTTCAAACTCTTCCTCTAAGCTTGTTCCAGCCCAATCAAAAGTAAAAAATGCTTTTTTAATCTTTTGAGCAAGACCAGGATGTAAATTATTCACATAAGAGTATGCAGTTGTAGGAAAAGTTTGAGACTTATAAATTGTCTTAATCTCTGACATATCAATTGCTCCACTGGCATCCATTCTTTTCATTACAGAATTTGCAATTGCAGCAACTTCGTAATCTCCATTATAGACACCCATAATTGAGTTATCATGACGCCCACTAAATGTAGTTTCATAATCTTCACCAGCTACATATCCCATCTCAGATTTTAAAATTGCAGATGGTGCTTTAAAACCAGAATTAGATGTTTGAGATACGAAAGCAACTGTTTCTCCTTCTAAATCTTCCAATCCACTAAGTTCACTATCTTTTTGAGTAATAATTTCCATCTCATAACCAAAGCTACCATCTTCCGCTGCCATCATTGCAAATGGGACAACTCCTGCAGTATTTACAGCAAAAGGAACACTCCCCGTATTGATACCTGCAATATGAATTCTACCTGCTCTTAAAGCTTCTAACTGAGACGCATAATTTTCTACTGCGTAAAACATAACTTTTTTTCCTGTTACTTCAGCTAAATGATCTAAAAAGTCTGACCAAGCAGTCTTATAGACTGAGGGCTCTTCTACAGGTGTATAAGAAAAAATAATTGTATCAGGATTAATCCATTCAGATTCATCCGCAGGTAAGTCAGCAACTAAGTCACCATCATAGTCAACAAATTCTGCCGCTAAATCACCATGGTTTAAGTCCGATGCCATTACAAATCCACTCAATAATAAGACTGAAAGAATTAAAATAGCAAAAATCGCTCCATATTTACTCATAAATTATTACCTCCAAATATTTTTTTGTTTTCCGCTTGCAAATACTATAATGACATATCAAAGTTACAGG
Organism: Halanaerobium saccharolyticum subsp. saccharolyticum DSM 6643; assembly: GCF_000350165.1. NCBI lineage: Bacteria > Bacillati > Bacillota > Clostridia > Halanaerobiales > Halanaerobiaceae > Halanaerobium > Halanaerobium saccharolyticum. Next base: position 442,666 of record NZ_CAUI01000005.1, on the reverse strand, counting down.
AGTATTTCTAAGATGTTAAATAATTGTAACTAACTGTTAATAAAAGGTAAATTATTTTAAAAATAAAAAAACCGTTCTTGTATTCTCTATGCAAAAAAAAATTTACAAAAGAATTAGCAAAAACGGTTTAATTTCATATTTAATTGTTTTATTCTTGTGAATCTAAATTATCTTTAATTACTTTTTCCCAAACCTGCATATTATCTAAATACCAAGCAGCAGAATCTTTTTGTCCTTGATTATTATTAAAATCAACTTTTAATAATTTTCTTTTTTTTCTTTTTCCTAAAAATGAATCTACTCTTTCAATATTTTCAATATCATCTAAAGAAATAACTAGACTCTTTTTAGGTATCCATCTAGAAAAATGTAACTCGTCTGCTGTCAAAAGCAAAGAACCATTACCTCTAATCTGAGATCTACCTGCAGATTTTTGCCCAAAAAAATTAACTTTTTTACTAAAATATATAATTCTATCCTTATGATAATTTGCAAATAGTTCTTCTGCCCTTTTTCTTTTAACATAAGCAATAAGCTTATGAATAGTATAAAAAAGGACTGCTAAGAGAATAGGGATTAACAAAATAAATGTTTTCTGATTGAAAAACTGCATAAATTACCTCCCTAAAGAGCTTTTTAAAATCTATAAGTTAACCTCTCTCGTCAATAAAGTAGCTTGAATGGAGTTTTTTTACTATTTTAGACATTATTAAATTTCTTTTTTAACTATATTTTTTAAGCTTCCTATACCTTCAATTTCTATATTTATTTGATCTCCTTCTCTTAAAAATATTTTTTCTTCTCTGGCAAAGCCAACTCCTTCTGGAGTCCCAGTTAAAATTACTGTGCCTGGTAAGAGAGTCATATTATGTGACAAATAGCTTACAATCTGAGCGACATTAAATATCATATCTGCTGTATTTGACTGCTGCATTTCTTTACCATTTAAAATTGATTTGATGTTTAAATTATCAGGATTTAAATCAGTTTCAATCCAGGGGCCCAGCGGACAGAATGTATCAAATGATTTTGCTCTAGCCCACTGTTTATCTAATTTTTTCTGACAATCACGAGCACTAATATCATTAGCACAACTATATCCCAAAATATAATCATCAACTTCCACAGTTTCAATATTTTTAGCTTTTTTAGAAATAATAACTGCAAGCTCTGCTTCGTAATCGACCTCATTTGGAGCTAATTTAGGTAAAATTATCTCCGAATCTGGGCCAGTTAAACTACTTGTTGCTTTTAAAAAAACAAGAGGTCTCTCAGGTATTTCAGCCCCAGTTTCTAATGCATGCTGTCTGTAATTTAAACCTATTGCAATAATATTTGGAGCTTTAATTGGGGCTAAAAGTTGAACTTCTTCCAATTTTGCTGTTTCTTTCCCAACAGAAAAATCCGAGAAAAGATCTCCCTGCAGCTTAAATATTTTATTCCCTTTTAAGATTCCTCTTTTAACCTCATTATCTTTCTGATATTTAATAATTCTCATCTACTGCTCACCTACTTATAATTTTTATAAATATATATCTTCTATAATTTTTCTGAGCTCAGAAACTAATTCTTTACTGCCAGCTATTAAAAGTGGCGCTCCTTCTATCTCGGATTGATAAACTTTACCTCCTGCTTCTCTCACTAATAATTCACCTGCGGCATAATCCCATTCTTTTAACTTAAACTCCCAGAAAGCATCTATCCGACCACTAGCTACAGAAACAAGATCAAAAGCTGCACTCCCTGAACGTCTAAGTCCTCTAATTTCTTTTAATATTTTATTAAAAGGAGCCAAATTATCAATTTTTGATTTATTTTTATCATAAGGAAACCCAGTTGCAATTAATGAATGTCTTAATGCAGTTTTATGAGAAATGTTAATTGCTTTCCCAGATTTATAAGCTCCTTTACCTTTAATTGCTGAATATATTTCATCAAATTCGGGTATATAAATAACTCCCATTACAACTTCATTCTTATATTTTAAAGCAATAGAAATACAATAAATCGGATAAGAACTCGCATAATTATTACTTCCATCTAAAGGATCAATAACCCAGGTATAGTCACTTTTTTTATCTTCGAACTTATTTTCTTCGCCCATAATATTATGTTCAGGATAATTATTTCTTATTTTGGCTCTTATCATATCTTCACTTAATAAATCAATTTCTGTAACTAAATCACTCATTGTACTTTTAGTATTAATTTTAAAATTATTTTTTCTTAATTTCTGTTTTTGCATTTTACCGACGTTGATAGCCATTTTTTTTGCAAGAACCACTGTATCTGCTAAATTTATCATATTAATATTACACCCCCAACTATAATTTAAACTCAACTTAATTCTATCAAAAACTCTCTTTAATTACAATTTATAAATCATCTCATAATGAGGGATACCATCTTCTAAATATCTATCTGAAACAATTTCAAAACCAAGATCCTGATACATTGCGAGTATATATTCTTGGGCAGATAATTTAATATTTTGTGAATCAAAATTTTCTTTAATAAAAGATATAGCTTTTTTCATTATTTTTTTAGCTAGACCATTTCTCCGATATTTATAATTTACCAGTACTCTGCCAATAGAAATTTCTGGATGCGCTATTCCTGCAGGGATTATTCTTAAATAAGCAGCAATTTCATCCTGATCCTGGTAAAATAAATGATAAGAATCTTGATCTTTATTGTCACACTCTTTATATGGACATTTTTGTTCAACAACAAAAACATCAACTCTAGCTTCAATTATTTTATATAGTTCTAAATTGCTTAGCTCAAAAAATTTCTTAATCTTTAGTTTCATAATTAACTCCTTCTTAAACTTATTAATTAACTTTTCATTTCTCAAAATATTTTTCTACTTCAACTGCTTTTTTGGGTTTGGAAAAATAATATCCCTGATAATAATTACAGTTATTATTAATAAGAAACTCAAGTTCTTGCTGTGTTTCTACTCCTTCAGCTACTACTTCCAAGCCCAAATTTTTACCCATTACAATAATAGTTTTGACAATTTTTAAATTATTATTATTATGTACAAAAGATTTATCAATTTTTAATTTATCAAGTGCAAAACGATTTAAATACTCTAAAGACGAATAACCTGTCCCAAAATCATCTATTGAAACTAAAACGCCTAATTTTTTTAATTCATTTAAAACCTCTACTGTATAGTTGACATCTTTAATTACAGTTCTTTCAGTTATCTCAAGCTCCAAATATTTCGCTTCAATTTGATGTTTCTGCAAAAGTTGTTCTATTTTTAAAGCAAAATCATCTTGTTGAAATTGCTGTGGCGCTATATTAATAGATATCAATAAATTGTTATAGCCTTTATTATGCCAAATTTTAAGCTGTTTTAAAGCCGCATCTATGATCCATTCCCCGAGTTCTAAGATCATACCAGTTTCTTCTGCTAATGAAATAAATTCCTCAGGTGAAATTCCACATTCTCTAAATTTTTGACATCTTATTAAGGCTTCAACTCCCACCACTTTATTTGTTTTACATTCTAATTGTGGTTGATAATGGAGTTTGAATTCTTTGTTTGAAATTGCTTTTCTCAATTTGCTTTCTAAATTTAGTTTGCCAGATAACTGTCCTAACATTGAATTATTAAAAAACTTTATCTTGTTTTTGGTATCCACAAAATGAAGGGCTAATCTTGATTTCCTGATTAATTCAGAACAGCTTTCCTGTTCTTTATTGACAGCAATACCCAATTCGAAATTTAAATATATTAAATTACCCTGAATTTCATATGGTTTTGAAAGACTATTCAAAATTTTTCTGGCATATTCTTTGATTTCTGCCTGTGTTTTATTTGATTTAAAATAGAATATAAATTCATCATTTTTACGTGCTATAGTAGTTTTTTTAAATAAATTTTTATTTAAACGTTGAAAAAGTTCCTCTAATATTTCATTTCCTTTTTGATAGCCATAGTTGCTATTTATTAAGTTTAAATTGTCTGTGATTAAAGTAAAAAGATAAATATTTTCTGATTTATTTCGGATTTTATTTAAACTTTCGGACAGATGATTTTCTAAAAAACACAAATTGGGGAGGCCAGTAAGTGGATCATTATAGGTTAATTTTTCTATTCTGCTAATCATTTTATTAAAACCTGAAGCTAAACTCCCAAATTCATCTTTACTGCTGGTATCTAATTTAAATTGAAGCTGTCCTTTTTCTACTCTTTTAAAAGCAGCCAGTATTTTTTTGAAATTTGAATTTATATATTTTGAAATATCAAATATTATCAAAAATATAATTGAAATAATGATCAAAAATGTTATTAAAAGAAGGTAAATAGTTTTATTTCTTATATTAAAAATTTTATTTATTAACTGATCCACAATACTATAATAACTACTTTGATAACCACCAGCTCCAATAAACATATCAGTACCTTCTATTCTTTGAATATACCCATATTTAGTTTCTATTTCATCAGTGTTCGGATTAATATAGGGATAACTAATCCTACCTCCATCATTATTTTTTACGATATTTATTATTTCAACCATTAATTTTCTATCCTGAATTTCTAAATCCATTCTATTATGGCCTTCTAAACCGGGATTAGGTGGCAGAGAAATTGTAGTTCCCTCTAAATCATATATATAATAATAATTATTAACTAAATCAGAATTTTTATTAAAGTCAGCTATTAAATTTCTAAGCTCTGATTCTGTAACATTTCTCCCAATTATGTTTTTTCCGGTTGAATAAAAATTATAAATTTCAGATAAAATTTCAGCTCTTGATTTGACAAGAGTCTCATATTTATCATATTCTCTTTCTAATAATTCTTTTTCAACTAGAGATTGGTTTTCTGCAGACAGATAATTGAATTGATAAATAACTATTGCCAACAGAAAAATCATAGCTATTATAAAACTGACCCCAATTCCGAGCAAAATTTTATTTTTTATTGAAAGATTTTTGATTAAATTCATATTTATCTCCTATAAGTTTCAAATTTAAATTATTTATTATATTAGAAATGATTTTATATAAAATGATTATATCAGAAAAGAATAATTTTATAAAATATAAAACTAAAAAAACCCCTCTCCAATTATTATCAGAAAGGGGCTTGAATAAATTATTATTTATCTTTTGTCAATACTTAGTTATTTAAATTTGAAACATCAAGTTTATACACTCCCATACCATTTTCATCAGTCTCAACAAAGGATATATTAGGAATCTCATATTTTTCAATATAATCCATTGCTTCAGGATGAGAACGGAAAGTTACATCACCAGCAGTATCAAATGAACTAATACTCCAGTTATAATCTGGTTCTGGGTTAATTGTGCCATTTTCTTCAATATAATTCATTATAATCTCTCTGTTAACCACACCACTAGGAGCATAAACTGGATCTTCTTCTACAGCTGGTGGAAAATCTCCACCTCCACCGGCACGATAGTCATTGGTCACAATCAGGAATTCCATATCTTCAGTTAAGGGCTCTCCCTGGTAGCTTGCATTAACAACTCTATCTCCTATTTCCTTGGTTACATCTAACTCATATTCAATTCCATCAATCACATCAAAGTTATAAGCTGAAAATTCAGGATTAAGTAATTCCTGTGTTGATTCTAGATTAGGATCTATTCTATTAAAGTTCTCAGCACTTCTTTCTAACCATTCAATTATTTGCTCTCCATTCATCTGCATTACCCTGATCTGATTATCATAAATATAAATGTCAGTTACATCTCCAATTGTTACTCCACCTTCCATAACTTCAGTGAAGTAATCAGCATCTTCTCTGCCAGCTCTAAATGGTGCAGCTGCAGAAAGTATTGGTAAATCAGAATATTCGCCTTCTGCAAATTCTTGCTCTGCCCACCAAAGCTGAGCATCATTAATTACTTGAGTTACAGGAGAATCCATTACTCTAGATAGATAAGAAGTGATGTCTCTTTCTGTATCTCCAATTGGTGTCCTCACATACTCAATTACCTTTTCGTGAACATCATTTGCAATTTCTTCAATTTCAGGATGAGATTTTACATTTTCATCAACTACTCTATGACGAACCTGATGATCTAAAACTTCCCAACTACCTTTATTTTCTTCAACTTCTAAATCAATAATGCCTAGAGCAGATCCCCAAGAGCCTGGCATAACTGTTGGTACACCAAATATTGTTCCTGCTTCTGCATCAACCCCCTCTAAATCAGCATAATCATCAGGAAAGACCCCATGATGATGTCCTGTAATTAAAGCATCCACTTCATCCATTTGTGCTATATAGTAAGAAGCATTTTCACGGGCATCATAAGAATCTACCGGTGAATCACTGATTCCAGAATGAGATAAAACTACAACCAAGTCAGTCTTTTGAGCCAATTCTGGAATTACTTTTTTAGCGGATTCTAAAATATCTTCAATTATTATATTGCCTTCAAGATGATCTTTACCCCATAACATTGATTGTGGTGGTACAAAACCAACAACACCAATTCTTAGATCCTTACCATTTATGTTCTTAGTTATAATTGTATAAGGATTAGTGTAATACTCATCTTCATTATTTGCAAGCTTTATATTAGCAGATACAAAAGGAAAATCTGCTCCAGCAATTGCCTTTTCCAAATAGTCCATACTATAATCCTGCAGCTCGTGATTTCCGATTGTTGCTGCCTCATAGCCTGCATGATTATAAGCTTTAATTATGGTCTGAGTTTCATCTTCAGTAATAGGCTCAATTTGATATTCATAAAGCCCAATTAAACTTCCCTGAATTAAATCACCATTATCAAGCAGAAGAGTATTTTCATTTTTAGCTCTCTCATCTTCGATTAAAGAATAAATTTTAGAGAAACCAATAGTTTCATCAACATTGTCTTCCATATAATCATATGGCATTAGATATTGATGAACATCCGAAGTCGCCATTATACTTAGAGTTTCGGCTGCCATCATCGAAAATGAAAAACTAAAGATTAAGATTAAAGCTAAAAATAATGTTAAATATAAATTTTTTCTAGTTAACAATTTAACCACCCCTTTTAAATTCTAAGTTAATTTTATTAAATTCAAAATATTATGTCAAATGTTTGTAAAAAAACCCCTTTCCATTTTACAAGAAAGGGCTTTGAATTAAATTTAAATTAATCATTCTTTTTATTGTTTGAATTTTGCTTATTTTTTTCTTTTATAGCTTTAGACATTGTTTTCTTTAAAGTTTTCATAATATCTTCTTCACTATCAACGCCCATCACAATTATATCTGGACTACCTCCAAAGAAATGATTAAAGATCTCAAATAGTAAAATACCAGCTAAGAGAGCAGCTAATGCTAACTCAAGTCCAAATCTACTATAAACCAAGGCAAAACTTAAAGCAGAAATGAAACCAATTATATATGATAATTGATTCCGATGCTGGGTAATAAACATTGAGAGAAGATCCTTTAAAACTTCTAATTTCTTACTGATAATATCACTTCTCCTTTTTCTTTTCTGACTAAGTAAATAATATCAGTGTTTATTTTAAATGTCAAAAACGAAGATATCATTATAATTATCGGTTTTTATCTCTCTTTTATGTGAAATAGAATTATTTAAATTTTTTATAAAAACTGAAAGCCATTTTGCATATAGATTATGCATTAAATCTAAGTCAACATCTGTCTGCTGCCAAAACTCCTGATGCAGCTGCCCTTTATGTTTCCAAATTATTCTATTTTTTTCTTTAACTACTCCTGATAAGCGATCACAAGGCATTCTTTCTACAAAATGCTCATTAATAATTTCAAAAGCATCTTCTAAATTAAATTCTTCTACACTATCTCTTTTTTTAGCTTTATCTGCAAGTTCTTCTGCCTGAGCAGAATAAATATCAAAAAGTAATTCCCTGTCTTCATATTTCTTCATTAACGCAGCTACAACAGCTGCCTCTCTACTCTGGGCATCCGCTACAGCTGCTTCCAGCCAGGGGTGAATATCACTGCCGGCAATTAATTCAGCCAGAGCTTTATCCTCTTTTAATTCTCCATACTGCTTACGATAAGGAGAAATTAGAGCATCAACCTCCGAGGCTGAATATTCATCGCTAAATCTTTCAATAATTTCTTCTTCTCTTTTTTCAACTATCTGAATTTGATTATATAACCACATATGAATTGGACCTAAAAATGCACTCATTATCATATCTCCTTTTTTATAAATATACTTGATTATTCTTCTCAAGTAATTATAGCATCTTTAAAAAAAAGTTTATATGATATGCATCACAAAAAACAAACCCAACTCTAATCTATTATAATAGTATAACTTGAGTCAAAATGATCTCCAGCTTTTAAATCTTTAATGCCTTCTTTTTCTATTATTTTACCACTGCTGTCAACTGAATCTGCAATTCCATGCCAAGGTTCAATACAAATAAAAGGTGCCTCAGCTGATTGTGACCAGATTCCTAAATAAGGAAATTTTTTAAATTTAATTCTAATTTTTCTTTCGGATTTACTGCTTTTTAAAGTGATTTGTTCGGATTTTAAATTTTTAAAGACTAAAGCATCATTCTTGAAAATATCTGGTGTTAATTCCAGTATTTTTTGGTTGTCTAAAATTGGCTCTGTTTGATTATTTAAGAGACCCGCTTCCAGCAGATATTTTGCAATCTTTTCTTTTTTTTCGAATTCCAAATAATAATCCTCTTTTTTCTCATCTTCATTAAGCGGCCAATAAAAAGCTGGATGGGCTCCTATAGAAAAATACATCTTCTTTTGATCTTGATTAAAAATCTTATACCCAACTCTAATTAAATTTTCATTCAAGGTATATTTGATTTCTAGCCGAAATTCAAAAGGATATTTGTTTAATGTCTCTGAATTTGCTTCTAAAGCATAGGTTATAGAATTATCGGTCTTTTCTACCAGTTTAAACTCATTATCTCTGGCAAAACCATGTTGTGTCATTTTATATTCCTGATTATTATAAATATAGCTGTCATCTTTGAGACGACCAACAATCGGAAATAAAACTGGCGCAGTTCTTCCCCAATATTTTGAATCTCCATGCCATAAATAATTTTTATTATCTTTTTTTAAAATTAATTTTTTCATCTCTGCTCCCAGACTATCAACTTTAAGCATAATTTCTTCATTTTCTAGTTTAGAAATCATATTTAATTCCTCCAAACTTAAATCAATTTCTGGCTAAAAATAAACAATTAAAATGATACCCCATTAATTTTTATAAAATCCTAGTTTATTTAAATGTCTGCCTATATGTCTTTCCAGACCACTGCGATAATCTTTATCATATTCATCCAGCAATTTATATAATCTATCTCTAAAAATATATCTTCCATCTTTTTTGTCCTGAAGTATAAAACCATAAGTTATATGCAGCAGCTGTCTAACTGCATCAATCTCTAATAATTCTCCCAGCTCCTGATCACTCATCACAGCTAGCTCTGGAACTTTAGACAGGTCAGTATTTACTTGGTAAAACTCTTTAGCTTCTTCAAATTTTTTCAACGCATAAGAATGGATCTCTCTGTATAAAGATGGGTCATTTTCAGCCACTACTCTTATCGCTTCCAGCCAATTAGTGCCAGCTGTTTTAATATGAGCTCTACCCTCAGTCTGACGGCCAATAATTGGGAAAATACTAAATTTATCACTGCCAGAATGAATACTTAATTTATAACCAAAGCGATCTGCTATATCAGCATGAATCTCAAAATCTTTTTCAAATTTCTCTAAATCACCAATATAATCTATACCTTTTTGAAATTCACCTACAAAATTTAAGGCCAGCGAATTAACTTCAATATTATTTCTTTTAAATTCATTGGCTACAAAGAAGTGAGCTTCAGGTGAAGTAGAATTTAAGCTATCAGCAATTGAGATTTCCAAATCTACATCACGAGCCGATCTTTTAATAAGATGCTGTATCTCTTTTACAAAATCTAAGATTTGATAATAACTTAAAACTATTTTTTTGAAATTAACCTTATTATATTCGAGCTGATAGCCAGAATTAAGGACAAATGTTTTATTTAAATATTTACTTTCTAAACCATCTCTCAAATAATCTGGTACTTCTGCATAAGCACTTTCAATGTCTGATTCAGCTGTCTGATCAAAATTATCATTTATATAATCTGTACAATCTAAAGTAAGCATAGTATAACCTAGATCTAAGGCTTCTTTAATCTCTGGTTTTTCTTTTAAACGGTCAGCATCTGCACCAAAGCCATTTTGATAACCTTCCTGAAAAACAGCCCAACTAACATCATCTAAGACTGATTTAAAACTTCTACCAGTTAACTTAAGTTCTTTAACTGACTGTTGAGCAAATACAGGCATAGCATTACTTTTTTTGACAGCTTCAATATGGCCTGGAGTTGCAATCCCCAATCTATCTCCCAAACCAATACTTGCTGTCTGGTTTCCAATTTTTGATGGTGCAGTAAAAGGGAAAACCTCTCTTATTATTTCTGCATTATAGTGGCTTAAAGGAGCAATTTTAGCCTTAAATCCTGCAAGTTTTTCCGTTTTCCCTTGAAAAATATCAAAGTTTTTACTCTTATTTAAAATCACCAGTTTCTTTTTCTGATCAATTTTTGCTAAAAAGTAAAATGATTTTTCTTTTTTAATAATTGAACGAGGATAAATTCTATAATCTTCTGCATATTCAGCCACTTTTTTAACGGCATCTTTAGAAGTTCCAACTAATTCTTCGGCAAAATCTTTCCAGGACATAATATTACCTCCTTAAGATTGAGAAACAATATTCAGCTAAAATGACTTTACTCTAAATTAAAATTTTATTTATAATTTAAAACAATTCTCTAATTAATAATTTCTCTAAACTTTTCTTCATTCCTTCTTTTCATTCATTTTACAAAAAATTAATTATTAAAAAATTAGATAATAAAAACAGCACAATTTATTAATTGAAATAATAAATGTGCTGTTATATAGGTTAATAATCTTTTTATGTATCATAAATTTTAAATTTAATTTTTTACTTGTTTTAGATATTTATAAAATATTTACTTTCCGCAATTAAATAATATCTGTTGATTTATCTCCTTTAATTAAATTCCAGATAAATGGTCCGAATAATAAAATCAGAGTCAAAATAAGAAAGAATAAACTAATTGGACGAGTTAAAAATGTTGACCACTGTCCATCAGCTAAAATTAATGACCTTCTTAAGTTATCTTCAAAAATAGGACCTAAAATCAAACCTAAAACTATAGGTGCTGGAGAAAAGCCAACTTTTCTTAGGAAAAAACCAATTAAACCACTAATTAATAAGATCCAGATATCAAATGTTGAATTATTAATTGCATAAGAACCAACAAGACAAAAAACCATGATTGAAGGTATTAAATATTGTTTTTTTACAGTAATTAATCTAGCAAAATATTTAGCACCGAATAATCCAAATACAAGCATAAAAATTACTGAAAGTAATAAACTTAAAAATATTGACGAAACAAAAGGCATCTGCTGCTTAAAAAGAAGTGGTCCGGGCCTTAGACCCTGCATAATTAAGCCACCCATTAAGACTGCAGTCATCGGATCTCCTGGTATACCAAGTGTCAACATCGGCATTAAAGCTCCACCAGTACTAGCATTATTAGCAGCTTCCGGTGCTGCAATACCGTCAATGACACCTGTGCCTAATAACTCCGGATTTTTGGAAAATCTTTTTTCCTGTCCATAGGCTACTAAAGCTGCAATCGAACCACCAGCTGCTGGAACTGCACCAATAATAACTCCGATAATTGAAGATCTAGTTATGGTAGGCAGTAATCTTTTAATATCAGAAAATGAAGGAATAATATCTTTTACAGCCTGATCAATTACTATTCCATGTTCTTCTTCAGAAATCTGCATTAACATTTCAGAAATTCCATAAAGACCAATCATCACAGGTATCGAGCTAACTCCTTCGATTAATTCTGCTTGCCCAAATAAAAATCTCGGAAAATTAGTAATCGGATCCATACCTATAACACCAATAACTAACCCAAGTAACCCCCCAATCAATCCTTTTAACATTGATCCAGTTGAAATAATTGCAATGATACTCAAACCAATCAGAGTAATCCCTACATACTCTTGAGCACTAAATTTCAGTGCCACACTTGCTACCATCGGGGCTGCAATTGCTAAGACAAAAACACTTAAAATACCACCAATTGCAGAAGAAACTGTAGCAATACCTATGGCTTCACCTGCTCTACCTTTTTGACAGAGAGGATAACCATCTAAACCAGTTGCTATAGCATTTGGAGTTCCTGGTATATTAATCAAGATAGCAGCTACCGAACCTCCATAAACCGCTCCTGTATATAAACCTAATAAAAAAGCAAATGATAAAGTAGCATCAATACCAAAAGTAAAAGAAATAAAAACAGCTATAGTCATTGTTGCAGTTAAACCAGGTAAGGAGCCAAAGATTATTCCTATCAAAACTCCAAATCCGGAAAACATAAACATCATTGGATTTGTAAAGAATTTAAGTCCCTCTAAATATATATCCATCGAAAATAATTCCACTTAACTTCACCTCGCATATTTAAATTAGTAGTCCACCTGTTGGAAATGGTATGTTTATAAATTCATTAAAAACTAAATAAATCACAATTGTAATAATTAAAGAAATAAATCCTAGTTTCTTAATATTTCTTTCTTCCTTTGAAAAAAGGTTATAAATCATAATAAATATAAAAATTAATGTAGCTGTTGCAAAGCCTAAATAAGTTAGTAGATATGGATAAATGATTAGCATTGCTAATGTTTTTAAAAACAACTTTAGTGATGAAGTATTTTTCCAAATTTCTACATCATCTTTACCCTTATAATCTTTAATAAAAGCAGCAATTATCAAAGCTAATGCAAGTACAGCTAATATTATTGCTAAAAGTTGAGGATAAAAACCTGCATTTAAAACCCGTGGTCTTCCTTCTCTAACCGGAAAAGTTCCAGAATAAAAATATAATGCTCCCGCAAAAATAATAAGTAGAGTGCCAAGTATTTTATCGTATTTCTTCATTATTTTCCCACCCCGTCTAATATTTAAAAATTATAACATAAAATTTATTTTACAACCAGGACTGAAGTTTTAGCATGACGAACAATTTTTTCTGTTGTACTACCCAATAATTTATCTTTTAATTTTTTACTTCCCTTATCAGCTATAACTAATAAATCAAAGTCATTTTCATCAGCATATTCAACAATGTTTTCAGCTGGATAATTACCTTCTTTAACAACTCTTTTAGTCTTTAATCCTTTTTCACCTAAAACCAATTCACACTGCCCATAAACCATACTGCAGGTTTTTAAAGCTTCTTCAGTCTCAGCTTTTTTCATTTCTAATTTTTTATTTTCTTTTTCTAATTTCTCTTTTGATGTTACTAACTTAAAATCAGGACTAACTATTGTTAAAAAAGTAACATCCCCTTTACAAAGAAGAGCCAGTTCCTGAGCTTTTTGAGCAACTTTCGAACAACTTTCCGATCCTTCAATTGCAACTAATATTTTAAGCATCTTATACAGCACCTCTCTCTTTCTAAACAAAATAAATATATTTTAAAATACTTTAAAGAAACTTTTAAAAAAGAGTTTTCCTATTATCTTATTCCACTTATTTGATATTCAATAATTTATTAATAGGAAAACCCTTATTTGTTTTTATTGATTATTTTAATAACTAAGCATCATTTTTTAATCATCAATAAATTCTACACCAAGATCATTTACTAAATAATCTAAACGTGCTTCAGCTGCGTCAACTGTTTCTTGAAATTCTTCAGCGTTTTTATAAATAGGCTGGAATCCAGCTTCAATTAAAAAGTTTTCAATTTCTGGATCTTCCATTGCCTTTTTAATCCCATCTTCTAGAACAGCAATTCTTTCTTTTGGTGTTCCTTTTGGTGCTACAAAACCACTGTAGTTACCAATTGAAAGATCGATTCCTTTTTCTTTTAAAGTAGGTACATCCGGAAAATCAGGGTGTCTCTGGTCAGCTGCAATAGCAAGCATTCTTAAATTGCCAGCTTCAACCTGGGGTGCAACATCTGGTAAAGGTATATTTGTTGAGTCAACATGGCCACCAACTAATGCTGTAATAGCTTCAGCATAACCAGGATAAGGAATATGATTTAATTCAATACCAGCTTCTTGCTCAAATACTGCTGCATAAATATGTGCACTAGCTCCTGTTCCTGAGTTAGAGTTTTTAATTTCTTTAGGATTGTTTTTAGCATATTCTATATATTCTTCAATTGTTTGCCATGGGCTATCAGCATTAACTGTAACAGTTGCAGGAATAGTAATAACCTGAGCTACCAATTCTACATTTTCCATTTCTGGATACATAGGTGAAACATATTTAGCAGAAACAGTGGACATAGAAGTAGTTCCTATTGTATAACCGTCATTTTTGGCATTTTCAATTAACATTGAACCTACTACTCCACCACCACCTGGCTTATTTTCCACAACAAAAGATTCACCATAATAATCTTCTAGCCAGTTAGTAATTGGTCTTGTTAAAACATCTGTCATACCACCAACGGACCAGGGAATAATAACTCTTACGTCTCTTTCAGGATATTCGGCAAATGAAACTCCAGAAACACTAAGTACTAAAACTAACATAAGCGCTGCTACTAAAAGTGATTTGCTTAAATTTTTTCTCATTTGATCTCCTCCATTTTTTGTTTTAAAAATTATGAAACGATTAACGAACCCTCTCTTTAATATCACCTCCTTTATTTTACAATTTCATGCTTCATATATTTGTTCCAAACATTTTCAAACCAGTTATCATCTTCAGGAATTTCTTTTACCTCTTTCCAGCTGAATTCACAACTATTTCCATTGTAAAAAGTTCTCTGTATTTTATCACGCAGTTGATCATTTTCTGCCTTAAATCTAAACTTTTCAGGTAAAGCCTCAATTGGTAGTTCTCCATCACTATCATAAATTAGATATGATCCTCTACTTATTCCACCTTTTTTTATATAATCATTTATTGCCGAAAGATAAACATATTGAGTTATTAACATATCGTAATTTTGAAAGGCTAAAGGAAGCTCTTTAATTGATTTTAATTTGCTTTCTTCTAACAAATTATCTAAATCTTTTTTGCTTTCTTTAATTCCTTTTTCAGCAGCTTCTATAGAGCGAATGTGAGCCCCATTTTTAGTCATTCGTTCACCAATTTGAGTTCTAATATCTATAATAGTTGAACTTTCATTTATGTTATTAATAAATTTTTCTCCCATAGCTATTTTCTTTTCTATTTCAGCTTTAGCTAACTCTAAAAATTTATCTAATTTTAATGGTCCATCTTGATAATTTGCAGCAATATACTGTGCGGCCCTGGTGCTTCCTACCTGACCAGAATTTAAAGCACTACCTCCAGGCCTATACACACCATGGCTGCCATTAACTTCGCCAACCGGGAAAAAGTTTTTAAGATTACTTTCCCACCAGAGATCTCCATCTAAACCACCATTATTATGCTGAGCACAAACCGCAATTTCCAAATACTCTTTAGTAATATCTATCCCATTATCTTTGTATAAGTCTATTGCAGGCTGATTCATTTTTGCAAGTCTTTGAATAGGATTTCCAAAAAGGGAATTTGAATTCTCAAGATATTGATAGCTTTCTTCTCCTAAAATAGAAAAGTCTAATTCTCCATCCTGCATTGAACCCCAGCTTGGATTCTCCATAAAATCTAACCAGACTCTTCTTCCTTTAATAACAGTTTCGTTATATACTAAAATATCGATAATTGAAGAGGCATAATCATCAACTTTTTTGGGATCAAAAGGCCACTGATAACCTTTTAGAAAAATAGCATCCAGCATTTTTCCTGGATCTTCAAAATATTCTTCTAAAAATTCTCTTTCATCATTTCCATATTGATCTGTAGAAACATATCTCGGCAGTACCTGTTGATATGTTCCAGATAAATTCCACCTGAACTTAATCGAAGCAATACCATACTGTGATTCAGTTAGATTTTTACCCATTGCTCCTGCTTCCAGCGCTATACCTGTTGCCCCGGTTTGACTACCCGGATAAACAGAAGTTGCATACATACCAGCTGGACCACCGGTGGCATAAACTATATTTTTACAATTAAATAGAGTATATCTTTTATTTTTATCTTCTAAATTATTTAAATTTAAAGCTAAAAGCCCAATTGCTTTTTCATTATTTTCATCAGTCAAAACTGAGATAACCTGATAACCATCAAATATTTTTATATTCTTATTTTTAACTTCTTTTTCGAGATTTTCTGTCATCAATTTTGAAGTTAATGGTCCGGCAGAAGTTGCTCGTTGTCTAGGATCATGATCAGTTTTATAACCCACATATTCACCATATCTATTATGAGGAAAGGGAACTCCAATATCTACTAAATGATAAAAGCTTTGGGCGGAAAGAGCTGCTTCAATCAAAGCAATATCTCCATCCATACTTCCTCCTGCATAAAAGGTTTTTGCCATTTCTAAGACCGAATCATCTTCTTTGCCTGCAAGAGTTAATTTATAATATGTCTGCTTATCAGAACCAGTGTTCCTGGAAGTCCCTTGATTTATACCTTCAGTAACTAAGGCAATATCTTTTTGACCATAATTATGTAACCTATCAGCTGCATTAAAACCTGCAGCTCCAGAACCTACTACTACTGTATTAAGATTATATACTTCTAGATCTAAATCTTTTATTTTTGTCTGTAAAGATTGCAATTTATAACCTCCTCAAATGGAAGCCACCATCAACATTAATAACTTCTGCTGTTGAAAAATCTAACATACCTGAACAGAAGACAGATACTGCTTTTGCAATATCTTCTGGATGACCCCAGCGCTTAATAGGTGTTATTCCTTCCTCAATTAATTTATCATATTTATCTTTAACTACACTTGTCATATCTGTATAAATAATACCAGGTCTAACTTCATAAACATTAATTCCATATTCCGCCAGTCTGTCAGCGTATAATTTTGTGATCATGCTTATTCCTGCTTTTGATATACAGTATTCCCCTCTATTTGGAGATGAAGTATAAGAAGATGTTGAAGCAATGTTTACAATTTTAGCTTCAATATTTAAATCACTATTTTCTTTTTCTTCTATCATTATATTTGCAATTTTTTGAGTAAAGAAAAAAGTTCCTTTCAAATTAATGTCCATAACAAAATCATAACTTTCTTCAGTTGTTTCTAATATATCTTTTCTAGATTTTGGAGCTACTCCTGCATTGTTAATCAAAAAATCAATACGCCCATATTCTTCCATGATTTTAGTGACAAATTGATTTCTATCTTGATTATTTGTTAGATCACCCTGAAAATATAATACAGGTATGTTTTTTTCTTTTATCGCATCTATGTTATCTTTAACATCATCAAAATTTAAAATATCAAAAATTGCTATTGCACAACCATCATCGGCTAATTTTTTGGCAATCCCATGTCCAATTCCTCTAGCAGCTCCTGTTACCACTGCAACTTTTTCTTTAATCATTTTAAAAACTCCCCCTTTAAAAATAATTGTTAATTATTTATTTCTTTTAAAAAAGGTACATATATTTTAGAATCTCTAACAACACAGCCACTTGCTTTATTATAGGCTTTTAAATAAGCACATTTACTGCAGCTTACGCAAACTTTTTTCTTGTCCAAGCAGTTATTTTCAATAATTGCTTGAGCAAAATCAGGATAAGCTAAGGCCAATCTTCCAAAACCGATCATATCAGCCCAGGATTTTTCGACAACTCCAGCTGCAGCATAAGCAGCATATTTTCTTAGCCAACTGAAACCAGTACCGATCACCAGGCATTTATCAACTGTTTCTGATACAAACTTTGTTAATTTGATTAATCTCTCTACTCCAACAATTGGTGGTTCATCAGTTTCCATTCCCAGTCCACTTGAATTATCATATGGTCTATTTATGTATGGCTTTAAATATGGGGTGCTTGCAGTTATATTAATAATTTTAACGCCCAAATCTTCGAGTTCTCTTATTAATCTTTTTGGTTCACTTAAATCCATATTTCCTGATTCATCAGTTCCCCAGCCATATGGATAAGCAATATCATCATAGACATTTAACCTGACAACTATATCTATCTCAACATTTGCTTTAACTTTTTTAATAGTATTTTTCAAAAGTCTTGTTCTGTTTTCATAGCTTCCTCCATAAATTCCTTTTCTTTTATGAGCTGCTAAAGCTTCTGAAAATAGATATCTGTGACAGGCTTTAATATCTACTGCATCAAAACCAGCTTCTTTTACCAATTTGGAAGCTCTTAAAAAATTATCTTCTACCTGCTCTAATTCTGCATCGGTCATTACTTCTTGATCAGGAGAAACACCTGCCGATTTATCACTTAATTCGTGGTGAAATAAAATATGATTATTGACTCCATATCTTCCCGAATGATTTAGCTGGACTGCCAAATATGGATTGTGTTCAGCTCCAAATTTATTTTTGGCTTCTTCTCTCATCATCACCGCTAGTTTTCTAAAAGAGTCCAGATTGCTTTCAGTAATTAACAGCTGTTTTTCATTTGCTCTTCCATCTTCACTTGCAGCTACAGCTTCAAGCCAAATTAAACCAGCTCCACCAGCAGCAAATCTTCTATATCTTCTTAAAGTTAACTCTCCAGGGCTTCCATCCATATTAGCATCTGTTCCTTCCATCGGATGAACAGCTAACCTGTTAGGAATTATTCGACTTCCAAGCTTAATTTCCTCTTTTAAAAAATCTAGATTTTGAATAATTGGAATATCTAAGTCCAATTCTTCTATCTTCTTTTCTAATTCTTTTAATGATTTAAATTTAAATTTATTCTTTTCTTTCATAAATTATACCTCCGCTCCATAAAATTTAGCACCTTCAATTTACAGAAAACAATTTCCATAGATATAAAAAAATCTTTTTTCATTAGTTTTTATACATTAGGAAAACAATTTCCGTATTCTCAAAAAAATTATGTTATTTTTATTATAAACAATATCTTGTGATTTGTCAAACAATTTGCCCAATTTTTTAAATTAAAATTTTATTTCTAATTTTAAATCTTGCTTGACTTCTGTTAAAAAGCTTGTCATTTCAACAACTTAAGTTTTCTAAAAATATTGATTTAAATTTTTTTTAAAGAATCTCTCATAATTAACTTGGTTTTTATATCTTTAAATTGATAATCACATTCATTATTTAATCGATTTAATAAATATTCTCCAATATTTGTTCCCAGTTGATAAATGGGAATTTCTATAGTGGTTAATGATGGATAAGAGTATTTTGCTTCAGGTAAATTATCAATTCCTACAACAGAAATTTGTTCAGGAACTTTTATATTTTGATTATTTAATTCCCACATTGCTCCTAGAGCAGTTGAATCATTAGCAGCAACAATTGCAGTTACTAAATCCATTTTTTTTGAGATTTTTAATGCTGCTTTTCTTCCACCATCAAAACTAAAATCTCCTTCAAATATTAAGTTTTCATCTAACGCAATCCCATTTTTTTCTAAAGATCTTTTAAATCCTTTTTTTCTTAAATAACTTGTATAAAGTTTTTTAGGACCATCGATGTATGCAATTTTATGATGACCATATTCAATAACCTTATCTGTTATTACTTCAATTGCCTTATCATTTCCTAAAATAATATTCTTTACATCAAAAGGGTGTGGTGTAATCCCCAATACTAATGTATTCTGATTTTTCAGCTGATCAATCATTGAACGCATTTTTTGTTCATATTCTTTATTCATTAAAGCTCCACCTGCTAAAACAATTGCATCAGCTCTATTTGCTTTCAATAAATTAAACGCGTGCAGTTCTTTTTCAACACTGCGGCTTGTATTATAGATATTTACTATATATTCATGACCAGAAATAAATTCTTCAATTCCTTTTACCATTTGAGCAAAATATGAATCACAAATATCATGGACTATAACTCCAATGATATTAGATCTGTCACTTTTAAGTCCCTGTGCAATTCTATTCGGAGAAAAATTTAATTTTTCAATTGCAGCTTCAACTTTCTCTGCAGTATCTTTACTTACAGGGTGGTCACTGTTATTTATCACTCTAGAGACTGTTGTCGGAGAGCACTCTGCTAGTTTAGCTACATCTTTGATAGTAATTTCTTTATTTGACATGATAATCCCCTTCCAACTTATTATCAATATTAAAATAATTCTAACATAAAATTACAGGGCTTTCAATAAATAAGGAAAACGTTTTTTTAAGCAATTGATTTTATTAGTTAATATCTAATTACTTTTGTGAAGTAAATTATATCTTAAAAATTAATAAATTGTATAATTTTTTTGACAAAACAATTAAATTATAATAAAATAATACTGTTGGTTGTCTGACGTCTAACCAAAATATTATTTATAAAATTAAAGGAGAATCAATTATGAATCAAGCTATTTTAGCATCAATTTCTGGTTTAATTGTTGGAGGTCTGTTTTCATTTCTAAATTTGCCGATACCTGCTCCTCCTACACTGTCTGGTGTTATGGGAATTGTAGGAATTTATTTAGGCTTTGTAATAACTAACTCAATTTTTTAAGTAATAGGTCTTCAGTTGAATTATCAGCTAGAAGACTTTTTATCAAAATATTATAATTTATATAATAAATTTTGTATACTAATTTTTTAAACCCCACTCAATTTAGAGTGGGGTTTTTAGTTCTCCATTCTTAAATAATTGGCTTTTATTAAAAATGAAGATTGTCGAGGGAATTTCGACAAATTTATATAATTGTTTTTATCCAAAGACCTCTTTCATAACCTTTTTTGTTATCTGTTTCTAAACAATTAAATCCCAGTCCCTGATAAAAACAAACTAATTTTTTATTTTCTAAGGAAGAATAAAGCTGGAGATAATGAGCATTTTCTTCTTTTAATTTTTCTACTGCTTCTTGAAAAATCATAGTCCCTAGACCCTGATTTTGATAAGAAGGAGCAACTGCAAATCTTTTCAATAAATACCTTTTATCTCTGATTTCTTCTAATCTTAAAGAAGCAATAATTTTATCCCCATCATTTAAGACCATTACTATGTTATTTTCTAAATCTGCTTTAATATCTTCTAAATGCTCTCTAAGAGCAGAGTTAATAACTTTCTTTTTATTTTTCTTATCTTTATTTTTAACCGCATAATCTGCAAAAGCCTGCTGCATTAAATTTTGTATTGCTTCTGCATCTGAGAAAGTAGCCTGCCTACAATCATATTTAATGTTTTCATTCACTGCTGCAATCATTTAACCACCCCTATAATGTAGCTGTCATAACAGCTTTAATTGTGTGCATTCTATTTTCAGCTTGATCAAAAACCTTAGAATAATTACTTTCAAACACTTCTTCTGTAACTTCCATTTCTTCTAAACCAAATTTTTCGTATATTTTTTTAGCGTTTTCAGTTTCAATATTGTGATATGCTGGTAAACAGTGTAAAAATATCACATCAGGATTTTCTGTCATTTTTAGCATCTCCATATTAACCTGATAGGGCGTTAATAATTTTATTCTTTTTTCAAATTGAGACTCTTCTCCCATTGAAACCCAAACATCTGTATAAATTGCATCTGCTGCTTTAACTCCTTTATTAATCTCAGAAGTTAAATTAATTTCACTCCCAGATTCTTGACCAAGTTCCCTGCACTCTTTAAATAGGGATTCCTCAGGCCAGAGTTCTTCTGGTGCAACAATAGTATAATTTACTCCTATAATTGCTGAACCTATCATCAGAGAATTCGCCATATTGTTGCGCCCATCACCTGCATAAACCAGATTTAATCCCTCTAATTGGCCAAAGTTCTCTTTTAAAATTAAAAAATCAGCCAGGATTTGAGTTGGGTGGTAAAGATCAGTCAAACCATTCCAAACAGGTACCCCGGCATATTCTCCCAAAATCTCAACTGTTTTATGTGCATAACCTCTAAATTCTATCCCATCAAACATTCTGCCTAAAACTCTTGCAGTATCTGCAACAGTCTCTTTTTTTCCTAATTGAATATCATTTTTGCCAAGATATTCAGGCATTCCCCCTTCATCTTTTGCTGCAACCGCAAAAGCACATCTGGTTCTGGTAGATGGTTTTTCAAAAATCAGAGCAATATTTTTCCCTGCTAGACAGTCCCCTTTAATTCCAGCTCTTTTTTTTGCTTTTAAATCTTCTGCTAAAGTTAATAAATAATCAATTTCTACTTTTGAGAAATCTTTTAATGTTAAAAAGTTTCTCCCCTTTAAATTATAAGCCATAATTATCTCCTCCTTGAATACTCAACGGCTTTTTAAAATTTTTTTCAAATTTTAATTCTAATTAGTAAAATTACTTTAATAATTTAAAACACTAAAATCAATGGTTAAAAAAACTATTAGTTATTAAAATCTATCTGAAACTAAAAAATCCCCGCACTCTTATCGTATAAGAGACGAGGAACTACCCGTGTTACCACTCTAGTTGCCAGTTAATACTGACCACTCTATAACTTAACGCGTCTAACGTCTCTATCTACTTTTTTTCAATAGAGATTCTCCTGAGTGCGTTTCAAAATAATTTACATATCGGACTTTCAGCTGTTCCGACTTGCTTTAATATAATATTATTTTTACTCTCTCATTCAATGAATTTAATTATATAATTATAAATCTTATTTTTTATTATTATATAGCTGTTGTTATAAAATTGCAAGTTTTATTTAAAAGTAAAAATATTCTGACAACATCTAAACATCTATTAACTTCCAATTTCCCTTTTTAAACCTATAAATTACATAACCACCTCTCACTAACCAATCAACCACCATTGCACTCCAAGCTCCAACCAAGCCTAAGCCTAATGGATGAACTAAAATATATCCCAAAAACAATCTAAAGATCCAGGTTGAAAGTGCAGTAGAATAAAAGACAGCCTTAGTGTCACCAGCACCACGCAAAGCACCGGCAAAAATGAATTGAGTTCCCATTGGAATTTGAGCTAAGGCAATTATCCGCAAATTCAAGGCAGCTTTAGAAATAATTTCTTGGTCAGTGGTATATAATCCAATTAACTGTTCCGGAAAAATTAAAAATATTAAAGCCATAAATCCCATAATTAAGGATCCAATTTTCCAGGCTTCAAAAGTTCCTTTTTCTGCTCCCCTGGGGTTTTTTGCTCCCAAATTTTGACCAACAATTGTTGTAGCAGCAACAGCTATTCCAAAACCAGGCATATATGAAATTGATTCTGCATTCAAAGAAATTTGATGAGCAGCAAAAGATGTAGTTCCCAGTGAAGCGATAACTCTGACAAATAAAAGTTGGGCCAAGCGTCTTACTGATTCTTCCATTGCAGTTGGAATCCCTACTTTTAAAACTCTTTTAGTCAAATCAATATCAAATTTAAAAAACCCTTTCAGCTTCATCTTCAAAACACTATAGTCTGTAAAAGTAAGAGTTAATAAGATGATACCACCAATAGATCTTGATAAAGTAGTGGCTAAAGCTGCTCCATTAACACCTAGACGAGGAAAACCAAAATTACCAAATATAAGAAGATAATTTCCCAAAACATTTAAGATATTGACTAAAATATTAACCTTCAGTGGGGTTTTAGTTTCTCCAGCCCCTCTTAAAGCCGAGGTGACAATAAAAGCTAAAACCATAAAAATAAAGCCAGGTGTCATAACTCTTAAATATCCTGTTCCTAATTTAATTACTTCAGCCTCTCCCCCCATAAAAGCTAATAAGTTTGGGGCAAAAAGATAAAAAATGGCGCCAAAAATCACTGAGAATATTATTGACATTAGCACAGACTGCTGCAAAACAGAAGCAGCTTTTTTATTTTGATCTGAACCGATAAATCTTGAAACTAAGGCAGTAGTACCTACTCCAAGAGCTGACGCTAAGGCAGTAGAAAAAAATACTGGCTGCATTGTTAAACCAATTGCAGCCACAGCAGAAGCACCCAACCTACCGACCATCATCATATCGACAATATGAGTAATCGTTGCCAGTGATTGTTCAGCAATTACCGGCCAGGCAAGTTTAAATATTACTTTTTTAGTAGAGCTATCTTCATTTATAATTGATTTATTATCTGCTGCCACCTGATCACCTTCATTATCTATTAAAATTAATTATCATAATAAATTCCATTATGAGTTACTACTCTTGTTATTTCTGGATGAAAACTACTTCTTGCACCAGCTTTTTTATCAAAAAATCTTAAAAATAAAAATGATAAAAAGAATGAAATAATTGAACCAATAATACCAGCTATTTCGCCGTTGTTAATAAATGGTGACAACCAACTGCTGCCCACAAAATAACCAGCAATAATTGCAATTAAAGGTAAGAGATATACTACAAAAGCTGAAAAAAGAACTGGCCTGGTTCCCATTTCTAATTCAACCATACTACCAACCTCAGCTCCAATTGGATCATTAACTAAAACTTCCATTTCCTCCATCTCATGTGAATCTTCTGCAAGCATACATTTTTCATCACAGTGACTGCAGGCAGAAACCCTAATAATTTGTACCAGACTTTGACCATCTTCTTTTTTTATTACTCTGGCCTTTTCTTTCATTTTTAATCACTCTTTCCTTATATAAAAATTAATAACTTAAAATTATTCTTAGTTAATTTTAACAAATACTCAAGCTAAAATAAAGAGCACTTATTACATTCAGAACACTTTTTAAATAAATAACTGTTACAGCGAGGACATTTAATTGACTTAAATTCTTTCATAGTATAACCACAAGTAGGACAGACAATTTCCTTCTCTTTCTTGTCCTCAATCTTGATTTCACAATTATCCATCCTCAGCACCTTCTTTCTTGAGTTAATAAATTTGATTAAAACTCAGTCGCTAAATGGAAATTTAAAAAATTAGTAAGTTTACAATTCCACCAGTAATAAATGCCGTAATCCAACTTCCAAACCAAATATAAACAGCTTCTTTGAAGTTTCTTTCTTTAACCATAATCATCATTGCTGCAATACAGGGAACAAATAATGTTAAGGTAATTAAAGAAATTGTTACTTCTGCAGATGTTAATGAGATAGCAGTAAGTCCTGCTGCTCCAAAATCGCGTCTGATAATTCCCATTACAAAAGCAGTTGCTGTTTCTGCTGGAAGACCAAGCCAATTTACAGTCACTGGTTCTGCAGCTTTTGTAATTAAAGCAAGTAAACCTGTTTTTTGCATCACAGTAATTAAAGCTGCACCTATCACAAAAATAGGTCCTGCTTCTTTAACAAAAGCTACTGTTTGCTGATAAGTCTTATTAAAAACATTTTTAATATCAGGTAATCTGATTGGCGGTAAATCAATTAATAAGTCACTGGACTCACCTGGCAAAACTTTATTTAAAAAAGTACCGGCAAGTACATAAACAGCAAAAATAGTAAAAACATATACTAATATATAAAAGACTTCAAGTTGTGAAATTAAACCGGCAATAACTCCTAATTGAGCTGAACAGGGTATTGCAAGGCCTAAAAGAAAAATAGCGATAATTCTTTCTCTTTTTGTTCCCAACAACCTTGTTGTAATTGTAGCCATAGTTACACAGCCAAAACCCAATAACATTGGTATAATTGCCCGCCCATTAAGACCAATTTTCTGGAGTAAACGATCCATCAATACAGCAATCCTGGGTAAATAGCCCGAATCCTCTAAAATAGATAGCAAAAAGTAAAAACCAGCTACTAACGGTAACAGTAAACCAAAAATATAAGTTACTGCCATTGTTAAGATTCCATATTCACCTGCTAATATTTCTCCAAAGAAATTTTCTAAACCAATAGAATTAGCAATTATCTCTCGTATCATTGGCTCATAAAGACCTGCAAATAAATAACCTTCTGTAAATTCTACAACTGTCTGAGCAACAAATACTCCAATAAATTGATAAATTATATATAAAAGTACCAACAGCATTGGAATCGCGGTTACTGGTTTTAACATATACGAACCTATTTTTCTAGCAAACTGACTTGAATTTTCATCATAACTTAATACATTATCAGTTATTTGATCAACTCTTTGACGACGTGCTGTATAAATTTCCTCTCTTAAATCAGGAATCTCATTAAGATCTTTATATTTACAGCGAATATTTTCATCTTCTTCTAAAAGCATCAGAGCATCAGCAGCATTTTTGCTTTCAGATTTAATTTTTTCAAATTCCTTTTCTAATTCAGAATTAAAAGTAAAAATATCATTTCCGGTAACTGCTTTTTCTATAGAATTTTTGAGATGATCAAGGCCTCTATTTTTTGCAGCTGTTGTAGGAATAACTGGAACTCCAAGTTCTTTTTCTAGAGCAATTAAATCAATAGAAATATTATTTTTTTCTACTTCATCCATCATATTTAAGGCAACTATTATTTTCTTATCCAAATCTATCAACTGTTGTGTTAAAAACAAGTCGCGTTCTAAATGACTTGCATCGACAACATTAATTATAATATCTGCAGACATAATAAAATCCCTGGCTACTCTTTCCTCATCATTTATGGATCCGACTCCATAAACACCTGGGGTATCAAAAACAGCTGCATCACCCATGGTGCCGCTGCTAATATCAAGGGTAGTCCCGGGATAATTGGAAACACTGACATAAATTCCAGTAAGATAATTAAAAAATATTGATTTTCCTACATTAGGATTCCCTGCCAGTACAATTTTTTTATCAGCCTGCAGTTCTTTATCTAAATCAATTCGACTGCAGTCGGTCAATTATATCATTCCTTTTTTCTTAACACTTATTTTTTCAGCAGTCCTACGGCCAATGGCTATTTCCTGTAAGTTTTTCTTTAATATTACCGGACCACCAGGCATTGATCCTGCACATTCTATTTCTGATCCTTCACTGATTCCAAAACGCAAGGCCTGCAAGCGAGTATTTTTATCCTCAATTTTATCTATAATAAATTTATTTCCATGCTTCATATCAACTAGAGTCACTATATTTTACCTCCTGCTGTATTAATAAATTTTTAATTAATTATCTTATATAATCATTATACTGAAAACGATTTTCAAAGTCAACAGCTTTTATTAAATATTAGTAAATTAATCAAGTTAATAAGTAATCATTCTTGATAAATAAAAAACTCCTGACAAATTTTATATAAAATGCCAGGAGTTGTATATTATTAACTTATTCTTTACTATTGAAACCCAATAAGTTTTATTTTAAATATCTAATTATTATTACTGTATAACTAGATTAACTAATTTTTTGGGAATATAGATTGTTTTAATTAAGTTTCCATCTTCAAGATAAGATTGAATTTTTTCTTCTTCCATAACCTGCTCTTTCACTTCTGCTTCTGAAGCATCTGCAGCAATGTTAATTTTATCTCTTACCTTACCGTTAACCTGAATTACAATAGTAATTTCATCTTTTTTTAGTGCTTCTTCCTTATATTCAGGCCACTGAGCTGAATGAACATTTTCAGCATGTCCTAAATAATCCCAGAGTTCTTCAGTGATAAAAGGAGCGAATGGAGCTAATAATAAGATAATCTTTTCAGCTACTTCTTTAATTAAAGCAGTATTGGTATCTTCAACACTGCGATCATTTAAGTATGAATAAACCTCATTTGTTAATTCCATAATTGCACTAATTGCAGTATTGAAATTTAATCTTTTTCCAACATCCTCACTCACTTTTTTAATGCTGGCATGCATTGTCCGATAAAGTGTTTTCCCATCTTTATCCAGAGTATCTGCTTTAAGCTCAGTTTCAGCATTATTAATCAGTTCAAGGTTTTCAGTCACAAAACGCCAGACTCGGTTTAAGAAACGATCTGCACCTTCTACACCTTTGTCACTCCACTCTAAATCTTTTTCTGGAGGTGAAGCAAAAAGAATAAATAAACGTGCTGTATCTGCACCATACTCATCTAAAATATCTTTAGGGTCAACTACATTGCCCTTAGATTTTGACATCTTGGCACCATCTTTAAGTACCATTCCCTGGGCTAACCAGTTAGTAAAGGGTTCAACATAATCTGTCATATCCATATCGTGAACCACTTTGGTAAAGAAACGAGCATATAACAAATGCAGTATAGCATGCTCAATTCCACCTATATACTGGTCAACAGGGAACCACTGATCTAAACTATCTTTAGTAAATGGTGTTTCCTCATTTTTAGAATCTGCATAACGCATAAAATACCAGGAAGAATCTACAAAAGTATCCATGGTGTCAGTTTCTCTTTTGGCCGGTCCTCCACACTCGGGACAGGTCGTATTAACAAAGCTGTCCACTTTTTTAAGTGGGGATTCGCCAGTTGGAGAAAATTCTACATCATGTGGAAGTTCAACAGGTAAATCTTTTTCAGGTACTGCTACAGCTCCGCAGTCATCACAATAAACAATTGGTATTGGAGCTCCCCAGTAACGCTGACGAGAAATCAACCAATCGCGCAGACGATAATTAGTTTCTACTTTAACAAAACCTGCTTCAGAAAAATCTTCTGCCATTTTATCAAAGGCTTCTTCTACATTTAAACCATTATATTTACCAGAGTTAATTAAATATCCTTCTCCGGCATAAGCTGCTTCCATTTCTGAACCAACCAGTTCTTCTTCTTGATCCTCTGGCTGAATTACAGCTGTAATTTCAATATCATATTTTCTGGCAAAATCAAAGTCACGTTGATCATGAGCAGGTACAGCCATAATTGCTCCAGTACCATAACCCATTAACACGTAATTTGCTATATAAACAGGAATTTTTTCTCCATTAACAGGGTTTTCAGCATAAGCGCCTGTAAAAATACCAAGCTTTTCTGTTTCTGCTGAAGTTCTTTCCTGCTCTTTCTGTTTTTTTACCTTTTTAATAAATGCTTCTACTTCCTCTTCTTTTTCAGTTCCAGCTGTTAACTCAGACACATATGGATGCTCCGGAGCTAAAACCATGTAAGTGGCGCCAAAAAGTGTATCGGGTCTTGTTGTAAAAACTTCTAATTCTTTATCCAGTTTGGGTAGTTCAAAATTAACTCTACAACCTTCACTGCGGCCAATCCAGTTTTTCTGCATAGTCTTAACTTTTTCGGGCCAACCTTCTAAAAGCTCATGATCATCTAAAAGCCTTTCAGCATAATCAGTTATCTTTAAAAACCACTGTTCTAAGTCTCGGTGATCAACTTCAGTCCCACAGCGCTCACAAGCATCATTAACTACCTGCTCATTTGCCAGGACTGTCTCACAGCTTGGACACCAGTTAACAGTTGATTCTTTTCTATAAGCTAAATCATCATTAAACATTTGAGTAAAAAACCACTGAGTCCACTTATAATAATCCTTTGCTGCTGTAGTTACTTCTCGATCCCAATCATAGCTTAAGCCCATTGCTTTCATCTGTTCTTTCATATGAGCAATGTTTTCCCAGGTCCACTCTTTAGGATGAATATTGCCATGTTTAATTGCCGCATTTTCTGCAGGCAGTCCAAAGGCGTCCCAGCCCATTGGGTGTAAAACATTATAACCCTTCATTCTTTTATAACGAGCAATAACATCACCAATAGAATAAACTCTTACATGCCCCATATGTAAATTTCCTGATGGATAAGGGAACATTTCTAAAACATAATAATTTTCTTTTTCGGGATCATCACCTGTTTTATGTAAATTTGAGTCTTCCCAATTTTTAAGCCATTTTTCCTCTACTTCTTGAAACGGATAATAGTCCTGCAAAGATCTTCACTCTCCTCATTTAATTAAAATTTATATATTATTTATTTCTAAATTATACTCTAATACTTTTACTACTCGTTGTTTTCATCTGTTCGCAGAATTTTTTCAGCATCTGACCATAACCTTTCGAGATCATAATACTCTCTTTCTCTTTTATGAAAAACATGAACAATTATATCAGCATAGTCAATTAAAACCCATTTCGCATCATTCATTCCAGCCATTTTTTTGGGCTCAATTCCTTTTTCAGACAATTTCTCATCGATTGCTCTGGCAATAGCTCTTACCTGCTGATCAGAGTTAGCACTACAGATCACAAAATAATCTGCTATGACAGTTAAACCCTGGACATTTAAAATTTCTATCTCTTCTGCTTTTTTATCATCAGCTGCATCAGCAGCAAGTAAAGCAATATCTTTAATACTTAAATCTGACATTAATAAATTCCTCCTTATACAGACTTTTAATAGCCTGCTCCAACTATAACTTTAATATTTTTATTTTCTTCATTGTTCTCAACATATTTAATTTTTCCAGCCAATAATTCAGCAATTTGGGCAGCTGTTTTTTTATCATCTTTATTATGATATTCAATAATAGATTGTTCATACTCATAATTAGCTGCATTACCTATATCATCAATTTGAAAGCCATATTTTTTAAGCAGTTCGGCTGTATTTGAAGCAGCACCAGACTCTCCTACACCATTTAATACAGTTAGCTGATAATTTTTGTTTTGGATATATGATTTATTCCTTACCAGATTATCCACCATTATATCAGCTTCTTTTAAATCTGGAACCCAGTAACTAATACCATTTATATATTTAGGCTCACCAGGCAGCATTTTAGTCTCAATTTGATTTAAATTAATTTCTTTTGCTGTATTTAAAAACGGCGTAATATCCTTAACTGGAATATTAGTATTAATCGCATCATTAACTTCTTTAATAATACCTGGAATTTTAGTAATAATAGTAGGCGATAACACTTTAGCAAAAACCGCATCTACAAATTTCTGCTGCCTTTCTATTCTTCCAATATCGCCTCTTTCATCACGATAACGGACATATTGCAGCGCTTCTTTTCCATTTAAATTTTGCTGACCAGCTGGAATATTTATATACAAACCACCAGCTTTATCAACATAATTCAAATGCTCATTGACATTTACATTTACTCCACCTAGACGATCAATAATTCTCTCAAAACCTTTAAAATCGGTTTCTAAATAGTAGTCGATATCAACCTCAAGCATATCTTCTATAGTTTCCTGTGTTAATTCAATTCCACCATAAACATGAGAAGAATTTAGTTTAGTAAATTTTCTTTTTTGAGAGTTGATATAAGTATCTCTTGGTAAAAAAATCAAGCCAGCTTCATTCGTATCTACATTGATACTTATTAGAATAATTGTATCAGCTCTGGACGGTCCATTTACATCTGCGTCATAACCGACAGCAAGAATATTGACTTTATTATCTTCAAAAGGCCCTTCTGATGAAATTTGGCTTAGCTCATCATTCCACAAAAATGCCATAGTGACACCGATAATGACTAAAAATATAATTAAGGATATATATTTCCAGTCAGTTAATTTTTCTAACATTTATTGATCACTTCTCTTTAATAGTTTATTTCGTAAATCATTTGAATAAGGATGGATAAAATTATCCTGTTCAAGCTGATATTTAATTATATTTGTTGTAATTAAATATAATCCTAATTCAAAATCTCTTTCTATTTTTTTTCTGATTTTATTTAAAGTTGAAAATTGTCTATCTTCTGAAATGAAGTCAGCAGCATAAATAACCTGAGCTATCTTCCCCATTTCAGGGTGGCCCAGGGTGTGGTAACGTATTGCTTCTAAAACTTCCGGATCTTCTACCCCAAATTCTTTTTCTGCAATTACAGCTCCTGCTGGAGCATGAAGTATAGGAACAATTGCAGCTTCCATCTCATCAACAGTCCACTGAGAATTTTTTAGAAGCGACTTAAGTTCTTCTGCGCTTTTAGACTTAGCAATATCATGTAATAAAGCAGCTGTTTTAACTTTCTTTTGATTAAGATTTAAATTTTTTGCTAATTTCGAAGCTGCCTCAAGCACATATAGGGTGTGTTTATATCTCTTTTTACCTAATCTTTTTTTTATTTTCTCTAAATCAACTTCTACTAAAAAATCTTCCTTAGCTACTAACATTTAATCACCTGTAAAGATTATTTTCTTCTATATATTTTTCAATCTTATCTAAAGTTAAATACCGAATAGAATTCCCCTTTTCAATCTCATCCCTAATAAAGGAAGAGGAAATCTCGATGTTTAAACCTTGATATGTAAAAATATTATCTAAATAAGTTTCATATTTTTTTTGGCTTGTAATTTCTTTTAAATCATACCCCGGCCGATTAAAAACTATAAAATTTGCTTCAGATAATAAATATTCCGGATTTTTCCATTTGAAAATCTCAGCTAAAGAATCTGCACCTATTATAAAAAAAACCTCTTCAGCATCAATTTGAGGTACAAAATGTGCTAAAGTTTTTGCTGTATAAGAATATCCTTCATTTTGAAGCTCCCAATCTGATAGAGAAAAAAAATCGTTTTCTTCTACAGCTAATTTCAGCATATTTAATCTATCTTCATTGGGTGAAATAACTTTATCTTTTTTATGTGGTGGTTTGCCGGTCGGCATAAACATAATTTCAGTCAGTCCAAAATTATTTTTAAGCTGCTCAGCTAAAATAAAATGTCCCTGATGCGGAGGGTCAAATGTTCCCCCAAATATTGCCACACTTTTTTTTGACATATTTTTCACCTCTTATTTCATACACCTTTAATTATAAATTATTTTATCAGTGCTTGCAAGTTAAATGAAATATAAAAAGAGGAGTTTTAAGCTTTAAATAGAAATCATTTAATAATCACAAAAATTATGGAGGTTTTAAAATGTTATATAAATTTAAAAAGAAAAGTCCTAAAATTTCAGAAAATGCTTTTATTGCCCCTGGAAGCAAAATAATTGGAGATGTAGAAATAGCTGAAAATAGCAGCATTTGGTATAATACCGTACTTAGAGGTGATATCAAAAAAATTAAAGTGGGTAAATACTCAAACATCCAGGAAAATTCCACTGTCCATGTTGAACAAAATTTGGGGGTTGAGATTGGAGATTATGTAACAATTGGCCATAATACCGTGATCCATGCTTGTAAAATTGGTAATAAATCTTTAATCGGGATGAATGCTACTGTTTTAAGTGGTGCTAAGATTGGTGA
The DNA here is from genome assembly GCF_000350165.1 of Halanaerobium saccharolyticum subsp. saccharolyticum DSM 6643. NCBI lineage: Bacteria > Bacillati > Bacillota > Clostridia > Halanaerobiales > Halanaerobiaceae > Halanaerobium > Halanaerobium saccharolyticum. Next base: position 409,628 of record NZ_CAUI01000005.1, on the reverse strand, counting down.
AGGCTCAATCGTTGGTGCTGGAGCGGTTGTTCCAGAAAATGCAGAAATTCCACCTGGAAGCCTGGCTGTAGGGGTACCTGCAAAAGTAATTCGAACTATCACTAAGGAGAAAATAATTGAGTTAAAACAACATGCCTTGCATTATGCTGATCTTGCTGCTGAACATAATAATATTGAAGAAATATAATAAGTATAAACAGGCTGAGAAATATCTAATTCTACAGCCTGTTTTTTTTATTAGCCTTAGACAATAATACTAAATTTAAGCACTAAAAATTTCTTTTGCAATTTCAACTGCTATTTTTGCATCCCTGGCGTAATAGTCAGCATCTATCATATCTGCATAATCTGTTGTTAACACAGCACCACCAACCATAATTTTTACCTCTGGTACTTCTTCTCGGACTGCCTTAATCGTTTTTTCCATATTTTTAACTGTAGTTGTCATTAAAGCACTTAAACCTAATAGTTTAATATTATTTTCTTTAACCGCTTTCACTATATCTTTAATATTTACATTTCTGCCCAGATCAATTATTTGATAACCATAGTTTTCTAAAACAGTTTTTACTATATTCTTGCCAATATCATGAACATCACCTTTAACCGTAGCCATCACAATTTTCCCCTTAAAAATATCTCTGCCTCCTGTACGATTCATTTCTTCTTTTAAAACTAAAAAGGCTTCTTTTACTGTTTCAGCTGACTGGACAAGCTGTGGTAAAAATATTTCCCCTTTTTCATAACTCTCACCCACAATATCAAGAGCAGGAATTAAATATTTGTTCACTACTTCTATAGCTTCATTTTCTTTTAAGGCAGCTTTTGTTAAACGAGTTGCTTCATTTTTTAAACCCTTAATTATTACTGTCTGTAAATCATCTTCCTTATTCTGATTTTCTTTAATTTCTGCTAAATCTGATTTATCTTCTACCTCAGCCATATATTCTATATATTGAGCAGCGCCCTGATCAATATTATTTAAAACTGCAGCTGCTTTAACTGCAAACATCATTTCTTCGTCATTGGGATCAATAATTGGCAGATTTAAACCCTGATAGAGAGCCATGCTTAAAAATGTCCTGTTTAAAATAGGACGTTCCGGTAAACCAAAAGAAACATTAGAAATTCCAAGTGTAGTTTTAACTCCCAATTTCTCTTTAACCATTTTTAAAGCTTTTAAAGTTTCCTTAACCCCCGCCTGCTGGGTAGAAGCAGTCAGAGTTAGACAGTCAATTATAATCTTATCTCTGCTAATTCCATATTCAGCTGCTTTATTAACAATTTTTTCTGCAACTTTAAAACGTTCTTCTGCAGCAGCAGGTATGCCATCATCGTCCATTGTCAGGCCGATAACTGCTGCTCCATATTTTTTAACAGCAGGCAGAGTTTTTTCCAACACTTCAGCTTCTCCATTTACTGAGTTAACAATTGCTGTACCATTATAATATCTTAAAGCTTCTTCTATAACCTCCGGATTACTAGAATCAATCTGTAATGGAGTATCCAAAATCCCCTGCAGTTCCTTGATTACCTTAACCATCAATTTTTTTTCGTCTATCTCCGGCAGACCAAGATTAACATCTAAAACATCTGCTCCTGCATCTATCTCTTCTACTGCAACTTTAAGAATATAATCTAAATCACCATTTCTCAAAGCTTCTTTAAAAACCGCTTTGCCCGTTGGATTAATTCTTTCTCCAACTACATTGACCCCTTCTAAATTAACAGTCTGAGAAGGCGAACAGACAAGACTTTCTTTTATAATTTCTCGCTCTTTTACTTTTTTATTTTTTAACTTCTCAGCAATTAAAGAAATAAATTCTTCGTTAGTACCACAACAGCCACCGACAACTGCTAGTCCTTTCTGATAAAGTCTGTTTAAAGGTTTAAAATATTCTTCAGGAGATATTTTAAATACTGTTCCTCCATCTTTAACTACCGGCAGCCCTGCATTTGCCTGCAGAATAACTGGAGTTTCTGAATATTTGAGCACTTCTTCAACCAGAGGCTCCAGCTTTTCAGGCCCAAGAGAACAGTTAAGACCAATCCCATCTACTCCAAGACCCTCCAACACAGAAATCATGGAACGAATACTGGTCCCAGTAAATGTTCTACCATTTTCTTCAAAAGTTAAAGTACAAAAAATTGGTAAATTAGAATTTTCCTTAGCCGCCAATACTGCAGCCCTTGCCTCATATAGATCTGCTATTGTCTCAATGTGGATTAGGTCAGCTCCAGACTCAACTCCAATCAGTACCTGCTGTTGATAAAGATTATAGGCTTCGTCAAATTCTAGACTGCCCATTGGTTCTAAAAGCTCACCAATTGGACCCATATCCAGAGCTACTGAGGCATCAATTCCTGATTCGATTATTGCCTGGCGTGCATTTTGAACTGCTGCAGAAATAACTTCTTCTACAGAATATTCTAGTTCATTCATTTTTAGGGCATTAGCACCAAAAGTATTGGTAGTCAAAATCTCAGCTCCTGCCTTTAAATAACTTTTATGTATATCTATAATATCCTCACTATTTTCGATATTTAATCTTTCCGGAATATCCCCTGCCTTTAAACCACGCTGCTGCAAAACTGTTCCCATGGCTCCATCAAAAATTATCATTTTTTTTCCTAATTTAGTTTTTAGCTCCACAATAAATCCCCTTTCTTCTCAGTTCGCATTCTTGATCTAAAAGACAGTTTTTGCAGTGTCTTTGTTCAACTTCTATTGTTTTAGCAATAACCCCAATAATTGCTGTTACTGATTTAGTTGGTAATAATATATTATATTTGGAAGCTGTTAAACCTATTTTTCTTGGTGCATTCAAAATTCTTAAGATCTCTTTTTGAATATCAATTCCTAAATCCCCATAACCTGGGCTATAGCGAAAACTTATATCTTCATTTCCTGCTTTCAGAACTTCTTTTTTTATTTGAGCTTCTATATAATCACAAGCTCCCTCGATAGCTGCTGTTGCACAGGCATCAAGGATCATCGATTTAGTCACTGATATTTTTTCATAATATGATATCTTCCTATCAACTTGAGCTCCTAATGTAGCTGCCATTATATAGATTTTCTCTGAATCTTTTAAGTGCTTTCTGATACTTTTACCTTTTAAAATAAGAGTTGTTCCTTCTACTTTAACACCTTGATCCGTAAATTCAATTGGAAATTTTTGATATAAATAACGAAGATTAATTAAATCTTTAACTTCAGTTATTGTTTTATCAATTAAAACATTAATCTTTTCATCATTTATTTTTTTTGAAACCTGCAGGTACCTCAAAACTTCTTTTTTATCAATTTTGAATTTCATATTATACAACTTTCTGAATTTCTTGACCATTAATATGATTAATTAAAGAACCTACTGCCTCTTTAATTCTGCGAGCTACATAGGGATTGTTCATTGTATAAAGATGTATTCCATCAACGTCACTAGAAATCAAATCAACTATCTGCTCAACTGCATAGGCTATTCCAGCATCTCTTAAAGCTTCTGGATTATCCTCATATTTATTCAATATTTTTTTGAATTTTGCTGGAAAATAAGCATCAGATAATTCTATAATTCTGGCAACCTGTTTTTTGTTAATTACAGGCATAATTCCTGCTTCTATCGGTACATCTATCCCCTTTTTTTGCGCTTTCCTGCGAAATTTATAAAAAAGTGAGTTATCAAAAAACATCTGTGATATCAAGTAGTCAACTCCACTATCAACCTTCTGTTTTAAATATTCTAAATCCTGATCAATACTTTCTGTTTCTAGATGACCTTCTGGATAACAGGCTGCTGCTACTCCAAAATCATTATTTTTTTTGATATGATCAACAAGCTCATAGGCATAATTGTATTCTCCAATTACTTCCCCAGCAACTGGTTTATCACCTCTTAAGGCCAATATGTTTTTTATATTTTTTTCTTCTAAGCGAGTCAATATTTTATTAATGCTTTTTTGATTTGAATTAATACATGTTAAATGAGCCAGTGCTTCTACATCATATTTTTCTTTAATAATTGAAGAAAGTTTACAGGTTCTATTTTTTCTAACTCCTCCACCAGCTCCATAAGTTATACTAATATAATCTGGATTAATATCTTTTAATTCTTCCAAAGTCTGATAAATATTTTCTATAGGAACATCAGACCTTGGAGGAAAAACCTCCAGTGAAAAAACAACTTCCTTTTTTTCGAAAATATTTTTAATTTTCATCTTTATCCTCCTCAAAACTACTAGCTACTTTATAAAAACAAAAATCCACTTCTAAGCAGAAGTGGGATTCACAACTGCTTATCTTTCAGGTTAAACCTGCTGGAGTTAGCACCGGGCAGTATAACTGCTGGTTGCTGGGTTTCTCAGGGCCAGTCCCTCCACCTCTCTTGATAAGCTATTATTCTATTTTTAATTACTTTACCATATTAAAAGATTTGTGTCAAGAATTTTAACTGCTTAAGCATCACAGTTTTTGTTCTCACATTCCTCGTTTTCGTATTCAATCTCTATAGTTACATGATCAATTTTTTCTACGGCTAATAAATTTTTAATTTGAGCTTTTAATTCTATTATTTTAGACTTTGAAATTTGATCTGGAATAATTACATGAGTGCTGAGAAAATTTCTTTCTCCATCTAAGGTCCAGATATGAGTATGGTGTGCTGCTAAAGCTTGAGTTTCTGCAACAATTTTTTGCTGCAGTTCTTCAATCTCAATTCCAGCTGGTACTCTCTGCAAAAAAACATTTAATACTTTTTTCAACTTAGAAATTACATTATATAAAATATAGATGTTAATTGCTAATGAAAGTAGCGGATCTAAAATTGGCAGGTCTTTATAAATCAAAATAATACTTACTATTAATACCGCAATCCAGCCTAGAACATCTTCTAAAAGATGCCAGCTGACAACATCTTTATTTAAAGAACTGCCTCCTCTTAGTTTAAAAACAGCTATTCCATTAACTATTATTCCTAAAATAGCAAGGTAAAGCATTCCTTCAGGGTGAACTGACTCAGGAGCAAAAATTCTGGGGATAACTTTTGTTAAAATAAATACAGATCCTAAAATTAAAACTATACTATTAATTAAAGCGCCTAAAAGTGAAAATCTCGCATAGCCATAACTAAAATCTTTATCTGCTCCCTTTTTTGAATAATTTTCTAAATACCAGGACATGGCTAGAGAAAGTGAATCTCCTAAATCATGTAGAGCATCAGATAAAATAGCCATACTGTTAGTTAAAAAACCACCAATAATTTCAATAATAGTAAATGATAAATTTAGGAAAAAAGCTAATTTTATATTAGAAACATTAGAATGATGATCATGATGCTCAGCCATTATTTTTCACAATTATTATCATAATTTATTCTCCTTTATAATTTATTTGGAGATAATTATATCATTAAAAACAATTAATTACTGTTAAATATTTTATTTATATAAATAATGCAAATTTATAATTTTAAAATTGCCAGAGATTATTGACATTAAAGTCGGCTTCTGTTAAAATTGTTTAGGTAATGCCCCCGTAGCTCAGTGGATAGAGCAAAGGCCTCCGAAGCCTTGAGCGTAGGTTCGACTCCTACCGGGGGCACCATTTATTTATATAAGGTTTAAGCATTTTCAAGATTAGAAGCTAATTCTTCTGACTCCATATTTATCATCTCTACACCATACCGGTGTAATTCGAAAAGAAATGAAACTCGATCCATACCTACCATTTCTGCAGCTATTCCAGAAGATATCCTTTTTAATTCAAATAGTTTGACCGCCATTGCCATTTTAGCTTCTCTTTCAAATTCTTCAGGACTTTCTTGAAGTAAATCAGGTAGAGTATCGGGATATTCAATTATTATTTTATTAAACATGTCAGTTATCTCCCTCATTTAATATATACTATTCCAACCAAAAATTTTTTAATACACAGTCTGGGTTACATCCAATTATTTTTATTTATTTGGGAGAGATCATCAATTGCACCCACATATAAGTTACTATCTAGCAATTGTTTCATTTATGAAAACTTCCTGTAATAATTTTTGACACAAATTTGGTAATTCAACATCGTAACTATTTTGAAATCCACATGCTTTTATCATTATTCCAGTAACCTGTGAAAACTTCATCATTTAATATACTTTGATAAACTGGCTTTAAAAAAGACCTAATCTGTTCCATTACTAAGTTAAAATCAATGCTTTCCTTACCTATTTTATTTAGATAACCCTGCCACAATCGATTTCTACTCTCATCCTGAGCAAAATCTTCATCAAAGATTACGTGGTCTTCCTCAATAACAGTTCCTCTATTTTTTAAAGTAGCTGCAATAGCTTGTAACAATGTTTCACCCTGAAAAGACTGTAATTTTGATAAGGTGAAAATATCATAAAAATCTTTCATCCTACTATTAATCACTGATAGGCTGAGCATGGCTTCAAATTTTTCTGCAATTACTGATTCTATTGAATAAGCTTTAACGCTAGGAATTTCAAAATCAAGCAGCCCGGGATACTCCATATTAACTTCACCAGGTACAATAACATCTCCAAAGCCTAGATCCAGCTGAAGATTCTTGCGCGCATTACCAATAAACCCTGTTATCTTTATCCTCACTCCATCATAATCTGCTCCTTCAGTTATCTTCTCTACTTCTATGGAATCTTTATCATAACTAACACCATCATTAATTTGAATCTGACTTATTTGACTAAATATCTGTTGGATCTTCTCCAGATCATTTGAAACATTCTGAGCTAGAAAGTCAATATCTCTTGTTGGTCTTGTTTTTATATTTAAAGTGCTTAAGATTAAAAGTCCACCCTTTAATACAAACTGATCCCTATATTCAGAAATAGATAACCTGTATAATAATCTTTCCTGCATAAACAACAATAAAATGAAATCAAAGTTAAGCTTTTCTTCTTTTGCTATGTTTAAAAGTCTAGCTCTAACAGACGCTTCCATATTTTTAATATTATCACTCATACAAGTACCTCCAGGTATCTTTTTACGATATTCTTAACCCCTGTAACCTCTGCATAATCAAGCAGTTTGGAGATGTTCTGATCCTTCCTCTTAAGATAGTTCTGCATAGCCTCTTTTACAACATCAGTACCCACTTTGTTTCTCAGTCTAATACAGTCACAGATTGTTTTCTCCTTATCATATATTTTAACCTTACTACCCCCAATATTTATCTCTTCAATTCCTGTATTGAACTGTTTATCAGCAAAATAAAAAACAGAGATCGGCGGATAATCAGGCAGTTTAGGCCTGTGTTCATCTCGGTGAATGGCAATATAATACTCCCAGGGGTTGGTTGTGGTGAGATCATAATATGAAAGAGCTGAAAGCAGACAAATTACACCGTTAGGAACTATATTACTTACTTCGATTAGTTCTGTATTGCTATTAAACTCATCCCCATTCCAGCGGTACAGCCCTCTTTTGATCCTGCTGATCTCCCCCTCTTCCTGAAGTTTATATAGATGTGATGAATGAATATCTGCCTCAAGTATATCTTTAGTTCGAGCATATCCATTGTTACTTTCAAATATATTCTTTATCTTATTGTAAATATTAGGATCCATAATGACACCTCCGTTATAATTATCCGCACTTATAGATATGTGCGGAGGTTTTTAACACTTTCTCTGTTTTAAGTTTATCATTAAAACTAAGTTTACACAACCTTTCTTATTGCTTATACAAAAAACCCCCAGAAAAGCTCCATCATTAACTGAACAAAATGAAGTTTTTATGAGGGTAAATTATCTCCAATTGAGATGCTAATTTTATTCAATTTTCCACCGTGATTTCACCGCAGTGAACCTCAGCCACCGTTAACTACCGCAGTAAAATATACAGTATTTTACAACTATATGGGATATTCCCAACACTAGATTGCTGTTATGACAGGGATTATAAGAAAAGATGCTAATATAAAGAACTTCGGCAAAACTCTCCGAAGCCTTGAGCGTAGGTTCGACTCCTACCGGGGGCACCATTTATTTAATTTGAGATTACTAAAGGGAAAATAATCTTTTCAAAATGCTAAAGATCTTCAAAAACAAGGTGTAAATTACTATATCTATTTAAGGAGTTATTTCCCTGCTTAATAAACTCCCAAGTTTCTTCATATTCACCTTCGACAGCAAAACTATCCGTTCTAATGAAATCTAAAAACTCTAATTCCCTTTCAAAATAGCTATCACTAAATTCTTCAGCTTTTTCTACTTTTAGATTATCATCAATATTTGCATCATTGTGAAGCACATGTTCTAAATTACAGGATAAGTAGTAAGCGTTATATGGAATTCCATTAATTTTTGAATGACTACTTAGTCTATCCATGATGCCACTTTTTTTATCATTTCTTTTCTTTGTGTTTTCAGGATGTCTGGTACATAACTTATCAATATAATAGTAATTCTTACCCTTATCATGTTTTTCGATCAAATCTTCACTGATATATGCTCCGTCAGTATCCAATAAATGAATAATTTCTAAAATATCCCCTTTATTATAATGTTCTTTGTCCAAAAAAGATAATACTTCTTCATTGATTACTTCTATCACATTACGAGAATTAACTCCATTCCTGGTAGTTATATCTCCACGAGCAATTTGAAATTCAATCTCTTTATCCTCAAATATCTCAGAAAAAATAAGACCAAAAGATATTTCCTCCGTTATACCTTCTACTAAGAATAGAATTAATTTTCTAGTCATCAGCATCAACTCTACCAGCAGCCCTAAAAGCTCTGGCTATTTTGTATTCATTTGTTCTCTCATAAACTTCCTCGTCCTGTCCACCTAACTTAATTCCACGATAATAGAAACTTCTTAGATTATTGGTTTCCTTAACATTGGTGAATCTAATATATCGATTCTGGGGATTAGTAGTTGTAAAAATCAGTGACTCTTTATTAAGTTTCTCCAGCGGTCTTAGATTATGAGAAGTAAAGACCAGCTGTCCCTTGGCTCTATCCTGAATGATCTCCAGAATTTCACCTAAAAGATATTCAAATATACCAGCATCAAGCTCATCCACTGCCAGACAAATACCTGGCTTATTATATATCGCAATCATTGCACTCAAGATAGATATGATCTTTTTAATACCATCTGATTCATATCTAAGAGGAATCTTAATCTCTCCTCTTTCTGCCAGCATCTCTATTTTTATTACTGGATCACCGTTCTCATCCAATTCTTCTCCATACTCTTTAATTTTAATTGTCAGATCTGGAATTATCTCTTTTAAGACGATATTTAAGTTCTCGATAACATTTTTGACAGTAGAGAGGACCCGCTCAGGAACTGTTGTCGGCTCAGACAGAGCTATTGCAAGATCTCCACCTTCTATTCTCTCTGAATCACTAAGTTGAAAACAGAACGGTATAATTAGATTGGCATTGATCATACCTGAACGAGAATTTCTGATCACAAACAGGTTCATTCTAGCATACTGTTTAATCTCCATTATAATATCAGCAAATTCGTTAAAGGCTTTATTACCCTTATAAATATGATCCATCTCACTAGAAAAAATAAAAGATGTTTGTTCCTTCTTCGCAAGCTCCTTGGCCACTTTAAGATCCACTTTAGCATCTTTATTGTTCTTAGTGAGTAAATTGTAATTCTTCTGGGGACTTAACAACTGCTCCTTCTCATCAAGTTTGTGAGTTATTATCCCCCTCTTATATGTCCAGCCATCTTCTTCAAGCTTTTTATATGATAGATCCTCTTTGATAATTACTGGAACAGCATTTTCTCTTCTTTCAATTACCATTTCATAAAAGAGTTGATATTTGTTTTCCCCCAAAGACATAGAAAAAACAGCATTAATAGCAGCTTCTTTCTCACCCTGGTATATATAATCTTTAATATCTCCAGGCAGAGATTCTCCAAGCAGAACTATTTTCAGTATCCACAGAGCTTCAATAAAAGCAGTTTTACCAGAACCGTTCTGACCGTATATTCCCAGCACATCTGATGCTTCAGAAAAAAAGTCTTCGCTTTTATAACTGTTGAAATCAATCTGACCCTGCCTAACATTCTTGAAATTATTCAGTTGTACCTGCTGCAAACGCAGCATTCTCTCCTTCATTTGATCACCTCCACTGATTAAATTATACAACTATTAGTGATAAAAAGCAACTTTTTCAGTAAAATCGGTATAAAATATATCATATTAGTTAAAAATTTTAAATTATAAGCAAAAAAATAGTCTATAAGGTGATTCTCTTCATAGTTGTTCAGACTAAACCTATATTAAATTTTACGATGTTAAACAAGGTGTACTCATTTAGATTACACCTCACATTATAATAATTTATAGTTTAACTAAACATGTAAACTGTTCACTCCGTTAGAGTTATCCGCACTTATAAATATGTGCGGAGGTTTTTAACACTTATCAACTACAACAATCAGATAGCTTAACAAAAAAATCCCCTGTTAGCATTAAGTCTACAGGGAAAAATATACATAGTTTAGCTGTTACTGATTAAAGAAATTATTTCTTTTCTTCTTTCTTTTCAATTTCTTTCTTCACAGGTTTTTTCTTAGCTACTTTTTTCTTGTCTTTCATTTTTCAGCACCTCTCTGATATTTCAACTTACTACTTGAGCCTAAATTTATTATATTACATAAAACTCGAAATAATATCTAATTATTAGATATTCTAAAAAAATATTGTACAAAATATAAACCCCCAGAAAAGCTCCATTGTTCACGGAATAAATGAAGTCTCTCTGGGGTAATTAAGATGCTAATTTTATTTGATTTTCTATTATCAACTGCTTACGTTTAATCGTACTTAATCTAAATATTGTAATCCCTAAATTCCTATATAAGACTACATTAATGCTTAGAAATATAAACTCCATCTTTAAATAGTTTTATCCCGGCATAAAGAATTATAAAGAATTCCAGCCTACCTAAAAACATTCCGATCGTCTGGGTCCAGATTATACCCAGAGGAGCTTCGGATGAAAGTAAGCCAATTGAAATTCCAACTGTACCAAGAGCAGAACCAAACTCAAACATACTATCTAAAAGAGAATATCCATAAGCAGTATGAATTGCTACTCCAACAAAAAAAGTAAATAAATAAAGCATTATATAATTTGCTACATCTTTTACATGCCGATCTTTAACATAGAATTTATTTTCTCCCCGCCAGAGGTAGTTACTACTAACACTTCTTCTAGGTAAGAATTGCTCTTTTATTTCCCAGTAGATTGATTTAAAAATCAAATAGATTCTATACTGCTTAATACCACCAGCAGTTGAACCAGTTCCACCACCAACAAGCATAATTAAAATAATTATAAAGTTAGCAAATATCGGCCAGCCGACAAAAGAAATAGTCGAAAAACCGGTTGTTGATAAAGCTGTAATGATCTGGAAAAAGGTAATTCTAAAATTCTCGCTCAGCATAGGGTATAAAGAGTTTAATGAAAAAAACATTAATATAGGAGTTAAAAATATAAATAGAGTTATCATTAAACGTATCTCAGCATTTTTAAAGAATCTTTTAACCTTACCTTTAAGTAGTGTGTAATGAGTTGCAAAGTTTATTGTACCAAGCAGCATCAGAACAATTGTCACCACTTCAATAGATAAACTGTTGTAATGGCCTATGCTGTCAGGCTGAGTAGAAAAACCTCCAGTAGAAATTGCAGCCATCGAGTGATTAATAGAATCAAAGAGAGGCATCCCTGCAAAATAATAGAGAATAATCCCTGCTGCAGTATAGAAAGTATAGATTTTCATAATTAACATGGTAGAGCGTTTTACATGAGGTAATAATTTATCACTTCTTGCTTCAGCCATATATAAGCCCATTCCATGAACTGGCAGCAGTGAAGATAAAGCAATAACTGCCAGGCCAGCTCCACCGAAAAACTGCATAATCGAGCGCCAGATCAGAATTAATTTAGGAGCAGTGGTAACATCCACAAGCGATAAACCAGTTGTGGTCCAACCACTTACGACTTCAAAAATAGAATGGCTCCAGTTCATATCTAAAATAGTTATAAAAGGTATTGCCGAAAATATAATTGCTCCGATCCAGGAGAAGATAACAATTATACTCCCTTCATTTAAGGATAATTCTACATCTTCTTCCTGATGTCTGCTCCCATAAATAAATAATACTAATCCTGCCAGAATAGAAAGTCCTCCTGCCAGCAGAAAATGAGGTGCCAGGCTGCTTTCTTCAGGAAAAGCTAGTAAAAATAAAAGCGGTGATAGAATAGCAGTTCCGGCAAAGATAATAATAATCCCGGTATATTTTGAAATCAGAAAGTAACGAGAAATAAGCAGGTTTTTATATTTCATCTTATTCTTCACCACCAAAGACTTTAATTGCTTCTGCCTGTTCTTCCGGCAGTGAAATTATGACAATTTTATCTCCCGCCTGAATCTTAGACCCACCTCTAGGAATTGAAATATCTCCATTTCTAACTATACCACCTAAAACAATTGAGAGAGGGAGGTCAATTTCTTTAATTTCCTTGCCAGCAGCTGCAGAGTCAGGTGCTACCTCAACCTGGAAGATACTTAGTTTTCCCTCTTCAATCATGGTTAAATTACTTACATCTTCTGAAATCACACTCTGCTCAATAATTGAACTGATCAAATCAGTAACATTAAAGATCCCCGTAATCCCCAAAATATTGAACAGGTCTTCATTTTCAGGATTATTTACGAGAGCAGTAGTTCTCTCAACTCCAAAATAATCCATTGCCATCTTGCAGATAAAGAGATTACTGTGGTCCTTTTGCGTCAAAGATACCAGGTTATCAGCCTTATAGGCGCCAGCATCTTCCAGAACTTTTTTATTTGCTGCATCACCAAAGACAACTGTAGCCTTTATTTCTCTTGCCAGATCATCAGCAAGTTTACGATCTTTATTGATAATTGTTATAAAATGTCCTTTAGAAATTAGCTTTTTGGCAAGATGGTAAATTAGCTTACCTCCTCCAACCAGTATAATCTCCATAATTACCTCATCCCTTCTCGCTCAATTTTATTTATCATGTTTTCAGCCAAAAGAGATATCTGAGAAAATATCTCAAAACGTTCTTCTTTTTCATACATCTTCTCCACTGCTGGGTCTATAGTCCTGACCATAATTCTGGGTACATCAAAATTAACCCTGGCCATCTGTGATACAAGATAGTTAATCTGATCATTGCCAGTACTAACAATTAAAAGGTCAGCAGATTCTATTTTACCTTCAATCAAAACATCACTTTCAGCTGCATCCCCCTCTATCTCAAAACCTGAAAAGTCAACCGGCAGCAGAGCAAATGAATCTGGATTCTGTTCTATAACAACAACCTCGTTACCAGAACGAGAAAGTTTTCCAGCAAGCAGAGAACCAGTGCGGCCGCAGCCTACAATAACAATAAACATCTATTCTTCCTCCTCGTCATCTCCAAAGTTAACATCATCTAAGTCAATGGAGCCCATACTTTCTCCTGCCCTTTCAATGTTTTCATTTGCCGGTTTATAGCCAGGTTCAAGTGCCAAAGCAGCTCTATACATCTTCATCGCTTCTCCCTGCTTATGCTGCATCTCATAAATAATACCGAGTAGATTAAATGGTTCAGGCTTTTCAGAGTCAAGAGAAGTGGCCTGCTGCAGCATTTCTTTTGCCTTTGAGAAATCTCGTTTATTAATTGCGTTTTTAGCAAGCATAATATATTCTTCAAAACTTTCTACTTCTTTTTCACTATTTTCAACTTTGTAACGTTCAAAAACATCCTGAACAATATTAATAATTTCTTCTGGTTTAAATGGTTTACGCAGATAATCAACAGCACCTAACTTTAAAGTTTCTACTGCTGTCTCTACACTGCCGTATCCAGTAATCATAATTACTTTTGTATCAATTTCTTTATTTGTTACTTCTTTTAAAAATTGGATGCCATCCATTCCCGGCATTTTCATATCAAGCAGTACAACCGGGATTTCTTCTTCTTTTAATTTTGCCAGTCCATCTTCTCCATTAACAGCTGTTTCAACTTCGTAGTCTGCATTCGAAAGAGCTTTCTTTAAAGTCAAACGAATATTCTTTTCATCATCAACAACCAGTACTTTATTTTTCATTATTATCTTCCTCCTCTATTTCTTCCTGTCCTGTTCCTTCTTCCATAATACTTTCTTCTACAGCAGCCAGTAAATCACTCTGGCTGATTGGTTTGACTAAAAAGTCTTCAGCACCTGAAGAAATTGCCTTTTGCACGTCATCTTCTTCAGATAAAGCAGACAATATAATAACCGGTATTTCCTCGGTTGCTGCATCACTTTTTAAAGCTTCAAGTACTAAAAAACCATTCATCTTCGGCAGCCTTAAATCAAGTAAAATAAGATCTGGACTAATATTATTAGCCTTATCAACTGCTTCAACTCCATCTACAGCATAATCCACAGCATAACCTGCCTTTTCCAGACTTTTACCAACAACTAATCTAATGTTTTTTTCATCATCTACTACTAAAATTTTACTCATTATTTTCCTCCTGATAGCCATATCTTGGGATGTAGAATGAAAAAGTAGAGCCCTCTCCTTCTTTACTGTCAACCCAGATCCGACCATTATGGGCTGTAATAATTTCTTTTGCAATAGCAAGGCCGAGACCGGTTCCACTCTTTTCCTCTTTATCACTGCCGGCTCTGACAAATTTCTCGAATATTTTAGACTGATATTCTTTTGGAATACCTGGTCCATTATCTGCGACTGATACTAGAACCCTTCTACCCTTTATTTCTGCATCTACTTCTATTTTTCCTTCATCAGCATAGCGAAGTGCATTTCCAACCAGGTTAGAAATCACCCAGCTTATTTTTGAAGGATCGGCATAAGCAAAAACATTATCTTCTGACTGTTTAAATTTGAGCTCAATTTCTTTTTCCTCCACCTGTTTATGGAACGGGTTAAGAGTTTTTTCAATAATATCATTGACATCTACCTTATCAAATTCCATTTCAATTTTACCTGATTCAATCTTAGAGAGATCAAGCAGATCATTTACTAACTCAGTTAATCGTTCAACATCCTCATAGGCTGCTTCCAGCAGTTCCTTCTGTTCCTCATTTAATTCTCCTGTATCCTCGTTAATTACCATGCTAAGCCCCATATTCATTGAAGTCAGCGGGGTCCTAAACTCATGTGATACAGTTGAAACAAATTCAGATTTCATATTGTCAATTTCTTTTAAGCGGGTAATATCCTCTAATAGAGTAACTGTAAATTGATATTCTTCATCTTCATCAATTACCTGTTTGGTTGAAATCCTGTAATGTCTTTTTTTATCGTTCTTTTTTAGCAGAAAGGTTTTCTCTTCTTTAGCTTCAGGATTTTTAATGTATTCAAAAATCTCTTCTGCCTTAATAACCTCTAAAAAGTGCGTGCCAAGTACATCCTCCCTCAGTGAAAATAGTTCTTTAGCTGTTTCGTTTATTAAAACAATCTTATGATCCTTATCTGTCACTATTAAGGGACTGCTCAAATTATTTACTACAGCTTCTGACTTTTCTTTCTCCATCAGCAGCTTTTTAACATTTAATTTTTCATATTCTTTTAGTTTGGAAATCATCTCATTAAATTCATCTGCCAGCACACCGATTTCATCCTCAGAGGCCACTTCAACTTTACGCTGAAAATTTCTGGCAGCCACTTCTTTAATCCCTTTTTCTAATTCTTTAATTGGCCTCAATATCTGTTTGGTGAGATAAAAGGCAAAAATTAATGAAAATGCAGTAACTAGTAAAGCCAGTCCGATTGTATAGATGATTGCCTGATTGGCTCTGCTGTTTGCATCACCCTGGGCATCCACCATTGCCTGTCTGTTTAGTTCTCTTAACTCCCGAATATCAGTTTTGATTTCATTAAATAAAGGCAGTAACTCCTGGTTATAAATCTCCCAGCGCTGATTTTCGTCTGCATTATAGAATTGATCAAATTTAGATACAAAACTAAAATACTTTTCATTTATCTTCTCAAGAATTGTGCCTTCACCATCTATTGTAATATTATCTTCTGCTCTGGCCAGCCAGGTATAAAATTCTTTTTCGTTGCGTCTAAATATTTCCTGTCCCTGTTCTTCAGATGTTCTCAAAAGCAGCAGCAGAGCACTATCCTGACGCTCTATTGATTCAACCATACTGTCACTGGCTTTAATGCTGCGGTAGTTTTCTACTAAGATATCATTGATCGCATTTGATAGAGATTCAAAGTTATAAATACTCCAGCCAACAACACCAGCTAAAATTAAGATCATTACTGCAAAACCGAGGAGCATTTTGCCTTTTAATGTTTTTATATTCATAATTTACACTCCTTCAAAAAAAAATTAATTTCCAAAATCATGCATTTTATCCAGATTCTCATTTTTGCCCATTAAAACCAGCTTATCTCCACTTTCAATCTTGTCCTCAGCACCAGGAGAAATATGAATATTTTCTCCGCGCTTGATTGCCATAACATTAACATCAAAACTGGCTCTTAATTCAAGTTCTTTTAAAGACTTTCCTGTCATTTTGTCAGTTGCCAGCAGCTCTATTACTCCATATTCTGGAGCAAACTCTATATAATCTAAAACATTGGAAGAGATAAGATTCTGAGCAATTCTTGCTCCCATATCACGCTCAGGATAAACTATTCTATCTGCACCAACCTTGCTTAAAACTTTTCCATGTAATTTATCTGGTGCCTTCACAATTACATACGGTAAACTTAATTCTTTTAAAATTAAAGTACACAATATATTTGCCGAAACATTATCTCCAATACTTACAACAGCTACATCAAAGTTTCTGACACCCAGAGTTTTTAAGGCTTCTTCATCAGTAGCATCAGCCTCTACAGCATGAGTTACATCTCCACTAATTGCCTGCACCTTTTCTGGATCACGGTCAATCGCTAATACATCATGTCCATTTTCAGCCAGAGTAGTAGCAACACTGGCTCCAAATCTTCCTAATCCTACAACAACAAACTGCTTCATTTATTTTCCTCCTATCTAAATTAACCAACCATTACTTTTTCAGTTGGGTAATGATATTTTCCTTTTCTTACCCTTTCTCCAAAAGCAAGTGCCAGGGTAAGTGGACCAACTCT
Organism: Halanaerobium saccharolyticum subsp. saccharolyticum DSM 6643; assembly: GCF_000350165.1. Lineage (NCBI taxonomy): Bacteria > Bacillati > Bacillota > Clostridia > Halanaerobiales > Halanaerobiaceae > Halanaerobium > Halanaerobium saccharolyticum. The sequence continues at coordinate 392,485 of NZ_CAUI01000005.1, read as the reverse complement.
GCCAGCAAACATCGTGATAGTAATTAAAACTCTGCTGATATCAGATAGCTCTCCGGTAATTCCTGTTGAAAGTCCCACTGTACCAAAGGCAGAAACTGTCTCAAATAAAACATCAATAAATTGAAAGTCTTCGATCACTAATAAAAGCGTAGTTACCAGTACAACCAGTCCGGCAGCCAGCATTGTAATAGTAAAAGCCTCATAGACGATCTTTTTTTCAAAGCGGCGGTTATATACTTCCATATCTTCTTTACCTGTAATCATGTTTTTTAAAGTAACAAGCATCACTCCAAAAGTAGTTGTTTTGATACCTCCACCGGTCGAGCCGGGTGATGCACCAATAAACATTAAGATAATGATAATAAAGAGTGACGACTGTTTTAGAGCTCCGGTTGCAACTGTATTAAAACCTGCTGTTCTTGGTGTTACAGATAAAAACATTGCTCCCAGTATTTTATCAAGAAGTGGTAAACCAGCAAGGGTATTATCATACTCTAAAACAAAAAACACTATAAAACCAAAGATTAAAAGAGCTAATGTTATGACGAGAACTATTTTAGTCTGCAGAGTTGATTTTTTAAACCTGACTCTGTTATAAGCTTCTACCATTACCCCAAAACCTATACCACCTAAGATAATTAAGGCCATAATAACAAAGTTAATTGTTATATCACCGGTAAAGTTCTCCAGGCTGTTTCCAAAAAGATCAAAACCAGCATTATTAAAAGCAGATACTGCATGGAAAATAGCCAGATAAATTGCCCTCCCTGCAGGATAATCCTCAACTAGACGGAAAAATAAGATAACTGCAGCAGTTCCCTCAATTGCAAAGGTAAAGCCAAGCAAGTACTGGACCAATCTCACCATTCCCGATATCTGATACTGATTTAAATCTTCCTGAATAATTAATCTTTCTTTTAAACTAATCTTCTTTCCAATAATAAAGGCAAATAAGGTAGACATCGACATGATACCAAGTCCACCAATTTGGATTAAAAGCATAATAACTGTTGAACCAAAATGAGTAAAGGCTTCTTTAGTATTGACAACAATTAAACCTGTCACACAGGTGGCAGATGTAGCGGTAAACACTGCATCTATAGCTCCCAGCCCCTGACCATCAGTTGTTGCAACTGGCAGCATTAAAAGTATTGAACCCAGCATGATAATAATAAAATAACCAAAAACTAAGTACTGTGCCGGGGTTAAATTTTTCTTGCTGATCTTCATTCTCTCTACTCCTTTCCAGACAAGTAAAATAAGTTATATGTTAAAAAAAGCTTTATAAAATCAAAAAAACACTACAGATAGACTGTAGTGCCATAGATAAATTTCACCAAAATATTATATAATGGTGGCATCAAGTCTGTCCCTTATTTAAAGTCTACGGAGTTAGCTGTCGGGCTAGAAGTAAAGGTCTTCTTCTAAAAATAGATTCGCCCCAAAAAAGTGGGTCCCCCGCTCTCAGATGAGATTAGACAACAGAAATATTTTCTTTTCCTATATTAAAACACATTATAAATATTTTGTCAAATAAGTGATAAAAATAATTTCTTCCGAAGTAACAAAAACCCCAGCAAAAGCTCCTAATTAATCGAAAAAATGAAGCTTCTCTGAGAGGATATTATCTCTAAGTTCAGTTTACAATTATAAATTCACTAAAAATTAATTACCTTATCAGCTTCAACAATCCACTGAGTAAATTCTGTCATATTACTTAACTCCACACTATCAATTATCTCCTCCTCTAAATATTATAATTCACTTAAAGTTTCTAACTTATCTAAAACATGTTCAATTTCATCCCTGGTTGTATATTTACCAAGACTAAATCTCACAGCACCCCTTCCAGTTTCCATAGTTACAGACATAGCTTTTAAGACCGAAGAAATTTCTACTGAATCAGAATGACAGGCTGAGCCTGTAGATAAAGCAACATTATCTAAATGATCCAGAATTTCCTGACCACTGTAATCTAAAAAACTAATATTTAAAGTGTTTGGTAAGCGTTTAGTCGGATGTCCATTTAGAATAACTCGATCTTTAAAGTTGTTCTGCAGCTGTTTCTGAAAATAATCTCTCAATTCTTTAATTTTCCCGGGAGCATTATGCTCAAAGTCAACTTTTTTTCCCTGAAGCAGATCTTCCGCAAGTTCACAGGCTTTACCAAGAGCAACATCAAAAATTACATTTTCTGTGCCAGCTCTTTTTCCCATCTCATGTCCGGCTCCATGAATTAAAGGTTCTATCTCAATTCCATCTCTTATATAAAGTGCACCGATCCCCTTTGGGGCATAAACTTTATGACCGGCTACTGATAGAAAATCTACTCCCAGCTTTTTAACGTCTGTTTCAATTTTACCCACAGACTGAGCAGCATCGGTATGCAATAAAATGTTGTTTTCTGAGGCTATTTCAGCTATTTCTGCCAGTGGCTGAATCGTTCCTGTCTCATTATTTGCATGCATGATGCTAATTAAAATTGTTTCGTCAGTTAGAGCAGCTTTTAATTGTTCAATATCTACTACTCCATCCTGATCTACAGGTAAATAAGTAACTTCATAACCGTTTTCCTCAAGAAACTTACAGGGAGAGATCACGGCAGGATGTTCTATTTCAGAGGTAATAATATGCTTTCCCTTTTCCTGGTAAGTGTAGGCCACACCCTTGAGCACCATATTATTTGATTCACTTCCTCCAGAAGTAAAAATAATCTCCTCTGGTGAAGCATTTAATAAACTGGCAACTTTTTTTCGAGCTTCTTCTACAGCCCGTTTTGTTTTTGAACCCAGTTCATGGCTGCTTGAGGGGTTACCAAAATTCCCATAAATATATTCTTCCATTGCTTCAGCTACTTTCTTATCAATTGGTGTTGTAGCATTATAATCAAGATAGATCATAGATTAACACTTTCCTTTCTGAACTTAAATATAAAAACATTATTATTTAGCTAAATTCAAAATCTTTCTAGCGCCATTGATTACTACTAGAAATACAATACCTCCAATTATTAAATCAGGCTTATTTGAGTCAAAAAAATAGACTAAAACTCCTGAAATAATTACTCCCGAATTTACAATTAAATCATTTGAAGTGAAAATCCAGCTTGCTTTCATATGTGCTTCTTTACTATCGGATTTTTGGAATAAATAAAGACAATACAAATTAGCAATAAAAGCCAAAATAGATACAATTATCATTGTACTAAAATCAGGCATTTCTCCAAAACCAAAAAATCTTCTTAATACTTCAATAAATCCAAAGGATGCAATAAAAATTTGAAAATATCCGGCGAGTTTTGCAACTTTCTTCTTAAGAAGAATGCTCCCACCTACTGCAAAAAGGCTAACTAAATAAACTATTGAATCTGAAAACATATCTAAACTATCAGCAACAAGCCCCATTGAATTTGCAATTAGCCCTGCAGTCATTTCAAAGAGGAAAAAACCGAAATTAACTAAAAGAACAGTTTTAAGAAGTTTTTTCTGACTCTGAGAGTCATTTGTAATCTCATTATTTTCATCCTGGATTTCAACAACTTTTTCTAATTTAGAATCTAACTTTAGCTCATTTAAATAATTCTTTATTCTTTCATCTTTTTGTGAATGAAAAACAATAAGTTTTCTTTTTTCAAGATCAAAATCAAGTTTTTGGATTAATTTAATTGAACCAAGTTTTGTTTCAATTAGATTTTTTTCCGATGGGCAATCCATCTTTTTCACTGTAAAAATACTTTTATACATATTATCCTCCTTATCTATAGTAAAACTCCGCTGAAAAATAATATAATATCAGATAGAAGAATATCAAAAATTTTCTATTAATTCTGTAAAATAAAAACCACATTTAGCCTGTCAACTGTTTCCTGCTAATTCTTCAGGATTATTCTCATCAATTCTATCTAAAATATATCTAAATTTCATCCCCGATCAATATACTGTACTTTAATGAAAACCTGAAAACGGTCCAGTACTGCTTTTAAATTCAGCTGACCAAACAGGCTCATTTCTTTATTAATATTCAAAATTTTGATATAATTAAGGAAAATAATGATAGATAAAGGGCGGTGAGCAAAGTTATGAAAAGTACTAAGGCGCTCAATTTAAATAAATTAAATGAACATATGTTTATAATATAATGTATTTAATATCTAACATTTAGAAGATTTTAATAATGAATAACTATAAAAGCACAAGACATGCAAAGTTCCTTTTAAATTATCATTTTATATGGATTCATAAATATAGAAAACATATTTTAGATAATCCTAAAATTAAACAATTAACCTTAAATACTATCAATGAATTAGCTGATACACATAAATTTGAAGTGTTAGCTACTGCAGGTAATGTGAGTTAGATTAGGAAAAGAAATTGAAGTAATCAAAGGAGATCAGGAAAATAATTGTTTGGAAATAAATTTATCTGCTAAAGGCAGAATTATCTACAAGTCATTATAATTAACTTAGCCTAGATTTTATAGTCCCGGCTATTTAACCGGGACTTATTTGTACCTAAAATGTCATTACTTTACTTTCACTTTTTAAATAATCAGTTAAAGGTTCTCCCATATATTTAACTTCAATTCCAAGCTCTGCTAAATCATCTGCTACACCATACTGATCAGCACAGGCCTGACAGGCTTCTACTTTAATATCTGCTTCGATAAATTCTTTAATCTGTTCCTGTAATTCCTGATCCTCACTTAATAATTTTGAAGATGGTCCCCAGACAATAAATTTAATATCCTGCCACCATCCTCTTTTCTTAGCGTTTATAGTGTACATGAACACCATTTTTTTTGCTACTTCCTTATCTCCACTTGTCCATAAAATAACTAAACTATCTTCAGCTGCCATTTTATTCAACTCCTCTTATTTTTTTATGTTCAGCTTCCAGTTCTATTCCCAGGCCATCAGCTGTTCTATTAACATAATTAAAATAAGCAACTACCTGATTTAAATCAAGAATATCTCTGTCACTCAGATCAAATTCTCTTAATCTATCAAGATCCTCCTTTTTCACTGAGGCAGGCTTTTTAGTTAATTTAACAGCATAATCAAGCATTTCCTTTTCTTTTTCACTAATTGGTGCTGACTTATAATCATCTAAAATACCACTTAATATTTTATCTGCCTGCTCATCATCCCTGATCAACTTTTGGAGCGCCGCTCCATGATGTGTTATTCAGTAATGACATTCGTTGACATCAGATACAACTGTTGCTATCATTTCTCGCTGCCTGCGGGAAATATTTGATCTGCCAAACATAATAGTCTTATAGATCTTAAGATGGTCCTCTAAAAGGTCAGGATTTAAAGATTGAACTTTTAAAACATGTGCCACCTCATTTTCACCTGATCGAGTTAATTTATCATAAAGTTTAGCTAATTTAACTTCTGCCTTATCTTCATCTACCATATCTATCCATGCCATTTTGATCTCCTCCATTTTAACTCAAATATTCATTGGCTCTTAGGGCAGCCTTAGCACCTTCTGCTGCAGAAACAATAATCTGTTTATCTTTAATATCTGTTACATCTCCGGCTGCAAAAATACCTTCAATGCTTGTCTGATTATTTTCATCAATAATAATTTCATTGCCCTGATTAATATCCAGATGCTCACAGATAAAACCTGTATTTGGAATTAAACCAATTTCAATAAATATTGCCTTTACATTAAGTTCTCGCTCTTTACCTGTATTTAGATTTTTAATTCTTATAGATTCAACTTTCTGCTCACCCTTTATCTCAGTTGTCTGGTATGATTTACAGACTTCTATTTTATCTGAATTATTTACCTTATCCTGCAGACTTTTATCACCTGAGAGCTGTTCTCCTCTAATAATCAAATATACTTCAGTCGCAATCTTAGACATATCCAGGGCTGCTTCCAGGCCAGAATTACCTCCGCCAACTACAGCAACAGGCTGATTTTCATAGATATAGCCATCACAGGTAGCACAGTAACTTACACCCTTATCTTTGAGCTGATGTTCTCCTGGAATTCCAAGCTGTCTCTTTTTAGTTCCAGCAGCTATTAAAACTGCTCTGGTCTTAATTTCTTTACCACTTTTTGTAAGCAGAATGTGTCCCTCTTCCTGGTGCTCAATGTCTGTAATCTCTTCTCCAAATAGTGTGTCAATTTTGTAATTTCGAAGATGTCTTAAAAAATCCTGCATCAGATCCGGGCCAGAAGTTCCATATTCCGGTAGATAATTATCGATAGTATCAGTTTCCAGCACCTGACCACCAATATCTCGGGCTACCATCAGAACCTTTAAGCCTTTTCTGGCTGCATAAACTGCTGCAGTCATTCCTGCCGGTCCGGCTCCAATCACAGCCAGATCCCAGTCTTTTTCACTGCAGTTTGGTCTTTCAAATTCTATCAGATCATCAAGACCACCAGAGCTGACAAGTTCAATTAAATTATCATAACCGCCAATTTTTTCATCATTAATAAATATCTGCGGTATGGTTTTTTTACCGCTCCGATCGACCATCTCCTGCTGCAATTCTTCATTATCTGTAATATCATAATCAGTATAATCAAGCCCGAGACTCTTCAGCATTGCCTTTGCTCTTCTACAATAAGGACACCAGACTTTAGTATAGATTTCAATCTTCGGCTTATTCATCAGATCAAATCCTTTCCTTTTTTGATTTCAGGATCAGTAATATCTTTAATAGTTGTCTGCTCAAGTTCAGCCAGCATTTTCTGGTAGGCCTTGCCAAATACATTATGAATTTTACACCTATCTCTAATTGAACAGCCATGAATATCATCAACACATTCAAATACGTTATCTTTAGCTTCAAAAAGTTTCATTATCTGAGCCAGGTTAATCTCTGCTGCAGCTCTAGCTAAAGTATATCCACCCTTTTTCCCCTCAGCAGAACTGACAATTTCAGCTGCTGATAATTTCTGCATCACCTTTGCCAAATAAGATGAAGATACATTTTCTATCTCTGCTAACTCTTTTACTGAAAGTTCCTGCTTTTTATTTCTTGCTAAGATCATTAGAGCATGAACTGCGTAATCTGTTTTTCTTGAAGTTTTCATCTACTTAAAATATCTCCTTTTTAACTTAAATTCTAATTATATAAATGACAGGCAGCTAAATGACCTGCCTCTACTGCTTCGAGTTCTGGTTCAATTTTTTTGCATTTATCAAAACTATATTTACAGCGAGGATGGAAACTGCAGCCTGATGGTGGATTAATTGGACTCGGTACTTCTCCTTTTATTATTTCCCGCTCTTTATAATTCCAATCATCATTAACTCCTCTTAAAGAAGAAAATAGAGCTTCTGTGTAGGGATGAACCGAATTATTGAAAATTGTAGTAGTATCTGTGATTTCAACTATTTTTCCCAGATACATTACCGCCACCTTATTACTGATATATCTTACCTCATGTAAATTATGAGAAATCCAGAGGTAGGTCAGCTGATATTCCTGCTGTAGTTTTTTCATTAAGTTCAAAACTGCCGACATTATCGAAATATCAAGGCCGGAAGTTGGCTCATCACAAACTATAAATTCAGGCTGCAGGGCAAGAGCCCTGGCAATGCCAACTCTTCGGGCCTGGCCTCCACTTAACTCATGCGGAAAAAGCTCAGAATATCTTTTAGAAAGACCTACCATATCCAGCAGTTCCCAGACTCGATCCAGCAGATTAAAATCATCCTCAATCTGATCATGGATATATAATGGTTCGGAAACAATTTCTTCTACAATAAAACGAGGATTTAAAGAAGATCGGGGATCCTGCAGAATCATCTGGGCATCTTTTCTAAAGGCTTTTAACTCTTCTTTATTAAAATCATTGATTGATTTTCCCTTATACAGGATCTCTCCTGCAGTTGGTTCGATTAATCTTAAAACAGATCGAGCCACAGTTGTTTTACCACAACCGCTTTCTCCAACTACAGCCAGTGTATCCTCTTTTTCTATCTTGAAACTAACATCATCAACTGCTTTAACCTTAATCGGACCTTTTTGGGCCAGTTTATAAAGCAGGCCGTCATTATTTATAAAATGTTTTTTTAAATTTTTAACCTCAACTAAAGCCATTTTTATATCTCCTTAAAGGCCATTTAAAAAACAGGCTGAATAGTGATTTGAAGCTATTTCTTCAAGCCGGGGTTCCTCCTGCCGACAACGATCAAAACTGTGACTGCAGCGGGGATGAAAATTACATCCTGCAGGATAATTACCGGGATCAGGAACCTGTCCGGGAATTGTCTGCAGTTTTTTCGTTTTTTGATAATCAGGCAGACAATTTAAAAGTGCCTCTGTGTAAGGATGATTAGTGTGATCAAATAACTCTCTAGTCTGAGCAACCTCAACAATTTTCCCCGCATACATCACGGCAATTCTGTCACTTAAACCAGCTACAACCCCCAGGTCATGGCTGATATATAATATAGATATTTTGTATTCATCAACTAGATTTGATAAAAGATTTAAAATTTGAGCCTCCACTGTCAGATCAAGGGCTGTTGTCGGCTCATCTGCAATCAAAAGTGAGGGATTGGAAATAAAGGCCATGGCCAGCATTACCCGCTGTTTCATCCCACCACTAAACTGATGTGGATATTCGTCAAATCTGTATTCTGGATCTGAGATACCAACTTTCTTTAAAATTTTAACCGCTTCCTTTTTTAACTCTTTTCTGCTTTTTTGTTTTTTTGATTTAAAATACAGCACATCAAGAATTTGAGTCCCCACTTTAAAGACTGGATTTAAAGCATTCTGTGGATTCTGAATAACCATTGCCATTTCCTGGCCTCGAATCTGATCATTAAACTTTTTTTCAGAAAAATTGCAGATATCTTCACCTTTAAAAAATATACTTCCCTCTGCTATCCTGGCTGAATCCGGCAGTAATCTTAAAATTGTTTTGCCAAGAGTAGATTTTCCGGAACCACTCTCCCCAACCAGAGCCAGAATCTCTCCGTTTTCCAGTTCCAGATTTATATCCTCCAGTACTCTTAAATATTTCCCCTTATTTTTATATTCAACTGCTAAATCATTTATCTTTAAGATTTTATCAGGCATAAGAACTTATACCTCCTGGTTTAATTTTGGATTTAAAGCCACCCGCAGGCTCTCAGCAAAAGTCGAGAAGCCGAGCATGGTCATCATTATTGCCAAAGCCGGCCAGAGAATCATTAAGGGGGCAGTCTGAATATACTGATATGACTCCTGCAGCATTACTCCCCAGCTACTCAAAGGAGGCTGTAAACCCAGCCCCAAAAAGGAAAGTCCCGCCTCCCACATAATCATTGAGGCCATATCCATTCCACTTAAAACAAGGACGGAAGCAAATATATTGGGCAAAATATGTTTGAAAATTATGCGGGAGTTATCTGCTCCCAGTGATCTGGCTGCTTCAACAAAATCCTCTTCCTTTTCAGAAAGAGTTTCTGCTCTAACCACTCTCCCATAGCGGGGCATAATGGTCACTCCCAGAATAACTATTACACTTAATAATGAAGGACCAATTATAGAAAGCAGAACTAAAATTAGAATAATAGGCGGAAAAGCCCTGATCACATCAAAGATAAATAAAATTATACTCTCTATAATTCCTCCAACATAGGCTGCTAGTAGCCCCAGAATTATTCCGATGATAACTGAAATGATTATGCCCCCAAAAGATACTAAAACTGCAGGTCGAGCCGCATAAATTAGGCGGCTTAAAATATCTCTGCCCAGGCTGTCCGTCCCCAATAAATTCTGCAGACTGGGACCTTCCAACCGTTTAGTCACTTTGGTTTTATAAGGATCAGCAGGAGCAATTAAAGGTGCAAAAATAGCTGAAATTAAAATCAGCAGGATTATTGAGCCGCCGAGATAGGCCTTATAATCTTTTTTCATTATTTTAATTACTCTGATACTCTTTTTTTTGAAGCGAAAAAATTTCTGGCTTTTAAACATCTTAAACCTCCAGCTGCTTATTTTTGTTTGATTCTGGGATCAAAAAAGGCATATGAAATATCTGCAATTAAATTTGCAATTACAAATAAAAGGGCAGCAACTAAAACTCCTCCTCTAACTAAAGGAAGGTCACGCTCATTAACCGAATCCACAATTAATCTGCCCAGACCTGGACGATTAAAGATCACTTCCACAAAGACCGCTCCCCCGAGCAATCTGCCGATACCAAGTCCAATAACTGCAATGATTGGTTTTATTGCTTTTTTTAAAGCATATTTATAAAGAATATAATAACGGGGAATACCAAATGATTTTTCGGTCTGGATAAACTCCTGATCAAGAGTTTCGAGCATTGAACTTCTGGTTAAACGAGCAATATAACCGGTCCAGCCAACAGATAGTGCCAAAGCCGGTCCAATTAAGTGGCGCAGGCTGCTTAAAATTCCACCATCACCAATCCCAATTGAAGGTATTAAATTAAAATTAACAGAAAAAATAACAATCAATAAGACTCCTGCAATATAGGTTGGCGTTGAAGCTGTGATAAATGAAAGTATAGTTAAAAACTTTTCAAAATAACTGTTATTATAATTTGCTGCCAGCAGGCCGATAGAAATCCCGTTAAAAACAGCTAGTCCCATCCCGGACAGGGTTAAAATAACTGTATAGGGCAGAACATCTAAGATAACTGTTAAAACAGAGCGATCTCTAAAAATTGAAGTCCCGAGATCACCTTTAATAATATTCTGTAAGTAGATTAGATAACTCTGATACCAGGGTTTATCAAGCCCAAGTCGACTCTCAAGTTCTGCAGCCATTTCTGGAGTAGCTCTTGGACCAAGTATAATATCAGCGGGATCTCCCGGTAGTAAATAACTGAGGCTGAATAACAGTAATAAGACTGTAAGAATAGTAGGAATCACCCATAAGAGGCGTTTTGTGATATAAATAAACATATGCTAATCCTCCAGCTTTCAAATTTGAAAAATAAAGCTTTTTTGGCTTTTTAAATTTTTTGGGTTCAAAATAGACATTTGAATAAAACCTGAACCCGAATGTTTTAATTCAGATTCAGGTTTTGTTGTTTCTATTTTTCACTACTGGTTATTAACCAGGGTAAAATTACTCCATCAGGAGAAAATACCGGGTCAACTTCGGTAGTCCAGGCAGGAGTTTTAACTCCATGAGTAACCCAGATCCCAATCGAGTCATCATTCATCAGCTGCTGCATTTTTTTATAATTCTCAGCCCGCAGATTGCTGTCCAGGGTAGTTTCAGCTTCCTGCCAGAGCTTATCATATTCTTCATTTGACCAGTGAAACAGGTTCCATTTTCCAATCTGTTCAGTTAAATTCCACTGGAAATTGTATCCTGGGTCAACAGTATTGGTAAATCTGGCATAGGTAATATCATAACTGCCTTCCTGCCAACGATCAATTTTTGGTCCAACCTCCAGGGCTTCTACATTTAAATCAATATTAAAACGTGATAACTGATCCTGGATTAGAGCTCCTATTAATCTTCTTTCTTCATTAGCATCAGTTACATATTCTAATTCAAGTCCCTCTCCTTTTGGATAACCAGCTTCTGCCAGCAGATTCCAAACATAATCTTCTCCAACTTCTTCCAATTTAAAAGCTGGCGCCTGCCAATAGCCAGTCATATCTTCAAGTAAAATAGAGTAAGCTCTTTCTGCTTTGCCAGCAAAGGCACCAATTAAAATCTCTTCTGGATTAATTATATATCTTAAGGCTTCTCTTAATTTTTTATTATTTAATGGCTCCTGACTAGTATTAAAAGCCACATACTGAATTGCAAGATCTGGATAAATTTCAGCCTCAAACTCTTCCATCTGACTTATCTGATCAAAATTATCAAGAGTAAGCTGTCCAATATCGATCTCTCCTGACTGTAAAGCCAATTCCTGAGATGTAGGGTCAGACATCGGCATAAATACTATTTCGCCATATTCAGCCCCTGCTTCAAAGTAACTATCATTTCTCTGAAGGGTTATATTATTATTGACATCCCATTCTTCAAATACATAGGGGCCAGTACCAATCGGATTACTGGCAAATTCATCTCTTCCCATCTCTTCAACTGCCTTTTTGCTGACAATTAGACCTGCATTAAAGGGCAGAGTAGAAGTAAAAAGTCTTCCCATTGGCTGACTAAGAATCAATTTCGCTGTATACTGATCGACAACTTCGACTCTTTCCAGATTAATAAATGACTGTGCTTCTGGTGAATTTGCATCTTCTGCGATTATTCTTTCAAAAGAAAACTTAACATCCTGAGCAGTAAATTCTCCATAACCTTTATGAAACTCTATTCCCTCTTTTAGCTGAAAAATAATTTCTGTGTTATCCTCCGAAATCTCCCATTCTTTGGCCAGATCAGGTACTACCTCAAATGTCCCCGGCTTATATTTAACCAGTCCATTAAAAATTGAATTCATAACTGGCCAGTCAGATAAAACCCGCTGCAGGTAGGCTGGATCAAGTGTCTGAGCCCTACCGGGAATAGCGATATTTAAACTGTCATTCTGGGCAGCTGTCGGAGCAGTTAAAAGACTCAATAACAAAGCAATAGTTATAAAAATAAATATATATTTATTTTTTAACATTTTGGCCTCCTTCTATTCTCTCTTCTTCCTATTAACAGAAATTAACTTTAAAGTTTAAATATTTTCTTATTTCATTTCCTATCTATATTCTGGATTTGGATGATCAAAACTGCAGCCAGCATCCCAGGCACTGCGCTGATTGCCATGGGCAGTAATTCCATCATTTTCTTTAAGCATCTTAGCCAGATGCATTAAATTCCAGGTCATAAAGGTTGTATTTCTTTGGGTAAAATCATTTTCCGGTCCACCTGAATTCTCATCTAAATAAGAAGGGCCCGGTCCAGCTTCACCAATCCAGCCTGCATCTGCCTGAGGCGGAATAGTAAAGCCAAGATGCTGTAGAGAATAGAGAATACCCATCCCGCAGTGTTTAATTCCATCTTCATTTCCGGTTACAATACAACCACCCGCTCGACCATAATATGCATACTGTCCTTTCTCATTAAGTTCTCCTGATTGACCATATAATCTCTCAATCACCCGCTGACAGACTGAAGATTTTTCCCCCAGCCAGATTGGAGTTCCTAAAATCAAAATATCCGCTGCCATAACTTTTTCAAATATCTGAGGCCAGTCATCCTTTTCCAGACCCTGTTTTGTCATATCAGGCCAGACTCCAGGAGCAATTTCATAATCAACTGCTCTCACCACTTCGACCTCAAGCTCATTCTTTTCCATAATTGCCTTTGCTACATCCATTAAGCCCCTTGTATTTGAGGTCTGAGGTGATTTTTTTAAAGTACAGTTAATAAATAAAGCCTTTAAATCAGAAAAATCTTCGTTGTTTTCTTCACATAACCTAATTTGTTTTTCATTCAACTCCATTTTTCAGCCTCCTCATTAACTTAGATATTCATTATCCACGTTTATGTTAAACTAATTATAATATATTGATAAGTATTTTACAAGCATAACATATTTAAACTCAATACTAAGAAATCTTTTCAACATTACATATATAACTATTGATAATTCAATCAAAAACCCTCAAAAAAAATTCATTATCAAATGATAAAATGAAGTTTATCTGAGGGTAAATCATCTCCAATTGAGATGCTAATTTTATATAATTTTCACAAACTAATAATTTTAAAATGACTAACCCTGAATGTGATAACCGCCGTCTACATGAAGAACCTCTCCTGTTACCATGCTTGATAAACCACTAAGTAGATAAAGAGCACTTGCAGCAACTTCTTCCTGTTCAACCAATCTTCTCATGGGAGATTTCTCTTTGAAATTTTTCATTAAGCCTCTAAAATCAGAAATACCACTGGCAGCTCTGGTTAAAATCGGACCCGGTGACAGGGCATTAACTCTAATGTTATCCTGACCAAGATCTGCAGCCAGATATTGAACTGAAGATTCCAGGGCGGCTTTGGCAACTCCCATAACATTATAATTAGGAATCACTTTTTCTCCACCGTAGTATGTCAGAGTAACTGCTGCTCCTCCCTTTTCTTTCATAAACGGATAAGCCAGCTGGAGGGCTTTAACATAGGAGTAAACACTTATTTCCATACTGCGCAGAAAACTACTGCGATTAGTATCCATATATTTCCCTTTTAGATCTTCTTTACTGGGGCCACCTGCAATTGCGTGGACAATAAAATCAAATTGACCTCCAAATTCTTCGCCAATTTTTTCAAAGACTTCTTCGAATTCCTGATCATCTGTGATATCTAATTTATGATAGCTTTTAGCTCCAATTTCTTTAAATAAAGGGATAACCTTTTCTCCAATTTTTTCATTTTGATAGGTAAAAGTAAGTTCTGCTCCCTCTGCTTTTAATCTCTCTGCTGTCTCCCAGGCAATTGATTTTTTATTTGCTACCCCCATAATTATTCCTTTTTTTCCTGACATTAATTCAGCCATAGTAATTACCTCCCATAATATTTCTATTTATTTTCAAATAAAAAACACCTCCAGACAGTCTATTAATAGACTGTCCAGAAGCTAACAATAAATTGCAATATCCGGTATAAGCCCTTTAGGAACGTACTTTAATGACGATTTTTCCTCTTGCATGATGGGTTTCACTCAACTCATGCGCATCTTTTAAACCCTGTTCTGAAAAAGGAAAGACTGTTCCTACAACAGGCTTTAAATTTTGATTTTTCATCATTTCAGCTAGATTTGCAAGTTCTTCACCATCAGGAATTAACCAATGTGATTGAGCATTAATCTCAAGTTCATCTGCTTTTTCTTGATCAGGTTCTCCAACAATTGAGACCAATTTTCCACCTTTTTTCAATATATTTAAACTTTTATCTTGTATTTCTCCACCAAGGGTGTCAATAACCAGATCATAATCCTCTAATATCTGTGAGAAGTCATCTTTTGTATAATCAATGACCTCATCAGCGCCTAAGGATTCTAAAAATTCAACGTTCTTAGTACTGCCTGTAGTCGCCACATAAGCCCCCATATTTTTGGCTATTTGAATTCCAAAACTACCGACACCACCAGCACCAGCGTGAATCAGGACTTTATTGCCTGACTCCAATTTGCCAACATCTACAAGACACTGATAAGCAGTTAGTCCAGCAAGTGGTACAGCTGCCGCTTCTTCGAAACTAATGTTTTCTGGAATTTTGGCTACTAAATCCGATTTTGCTGTAGTATACTCAGCATAAGTACCTCGATTGGTGAGTTCAGGGCGAACAAAAACACGCTCCCCTTCCTTAAAGGAACTTACATCTTTCCCAACTTCTGTTACTATTCCAGCTGCATCCCAGCCTAAAACAATAGGAAAATCAAATGCAAATTTATCTTCTAAATATCCATATCTTAACTTCCAGTCTATAGGATTAACAGCTGCTGCATGTATTTCAATTAACACTTCATCAGCTTCCGGTTCTGGTCTCTCTAATTCTTCTTCTTTTAATTCATTTTTGTCTCCATATTGATTAATAACAATTGCTTTCATTATTAACACCTCTTTTAATTATTTTTGATCTCACATTATTTAAAATAATTCTCGGAATAATAACGATTATCATTATCATTAATTATATCATAGCAAATTTTTAATATCAAATATTTTAGGGTTAAGGATATGGACAAACATTAGATATTAATTCCCACTCTCTGCAGTATAAATATCATTGCAAAATATACAGCAACCATTATTGCTGTTGCAATTAATAATGACAGATAAAAATTTATTTCAGTTTTCAATAATACTGGTAAAATTATAAAAAATGAAAGAGAAGGAATTACCATCCAGAAAACACTTTTTGATAATTGAGCCACCTGATTTTTACTACCAGTGTCAATATAAAGCCAAATAATACCTAAATATGAAACAAGCGGTAAAGAAGCTAAAATAGCTCCAAATAAAGAACTCCTTTTAGCAATTTCTGATACAGCTACAATAATAACTGCAGAAATTATTGTTTTAATTGTCAAGTAAAGCATAGAAATACATCTCCTCTTATTAATGATGTGAATTAAAAAATAAAAAAAATCTATTTCAAACTAACAAAACTGTCTCAATTAATTCAGAACAGAGATTTTTACTCTGACAGATTATTACCTGGAGATGTCATGTTTTCTAACTTTAGTATTTTATCTAATTTTGAGTTGCTGATTATATCTTTTTCTTTGATAAAATCAATAAGCTTTTTATCTTGATTTACCGCTTCTTTAGCTAAATCACTGGCCTGCTCATAGCCAATATAGGGAACAAGACTGGTGATAATAGCCAGACTATTATCTAATATCTGCTTACATTTATCTGAATTCACTTCAATATCTTTAACACATTTATTATTAAATTTATCAATTGCCTTTTTCATCATTTCCAGCATATTTAATAGTTTTTGAGCAATTATTGGAGAAAATGCATTTAATTCTAATTGACCATCTCTTGCTGCCATAGTAATAGCCTGATCACTACAAATAATCTCAATTGATAGCTGATTTATCATCTCACAAATTACAGGATTTACTTTGCCTGGCATAATAGATGATCCAGCTTGAACAGCTGGAAGTTTTATTTCCCCTATTCCCCCAGTAGGTCCAGAGGCTAAAAGTCTTAAATCACTGGCTATTTTATTTAAATTTACTGAAGCTGCTTTTAATAAGCCAGATACTTCAACAAATATATCCATATTTTGAGTAATATCAATCATATTTTCTGAATGAGAAAGACTTAAACTAGTAAAATTTCTTAAATGTTTGGCAATCTTAAAAATATATGAATGAGAGGTATTTAAGCCCGTTCCAATTGCTGTACCACCAAGATTTATCTTTTTTAAACGATCAGTTATCTTATATAAACGCCAGCGGTCTCTATTAACCGCCTCAGCATAAGCGGAAAACTCCTGTCCTAAAGTAATCGGCACTGCATCCTGCAGCTGTGTTCTACCTAATTTAATTATCGAAGAAAATTCTTCTTCTTTAACTTGTAAAACTTCCTGTAATTTAGCAATTGATTTAGTAAGAGGTCCAAGCAATTTTAAGACAGCAATTCTTAAGGCAGTTGGATATACATCATTAGTAGATTGTCCTTTATTAACATCATCGTTCGGATGAATAATATCGTAATCCCCTTTTTGCATTCCCATTATTTCTAAAGCTCGGTTAGCAATAACTTCATTTACCATCATATTTGTTGAAGTACCTGCACCACCTTGAAAAGCATCTAACTCTAATTTTTCGGCTAAATTAGAATCAATCATCTCATCACAGGCCTCTAAAATAGCATTCTTTTTGATTTCATCTAATAATCCCAGTTCAAAGTTGCTTAGCGCTGCTGCTTTTTTAATCATTGAAATTGCTTTAACTAACTCAGGGTGAATATTTTGACGACTTATATTAAAATTTTCTTGTGCCCTGATAGTATTAATCCCATAGTAAGAATCAGCTGCTATCTCTTTTTTACCAATACTGTCTTTTTCAACTCGAATTGAATCATTATTTTTTTGATTTAGATTTTTAAACATGGGTTCCTCCCAAATAACAATTTACATAATTAGCCTAAAACCTTATTTATTGTTTCTTGCTAATTTTTCTTCTTTTCTGCCATCCACATTCTATAAGCAGAAGCAAATGGTTTTAAAGCCCTGTCTAGAATACCATGAAGCTGAGCAATAGCCATTCCATAATTAATCACTGGTACTCCCAAACTATCAGCCTCTTTGAGTCGTGAAATCACTTCTTTTTTATTCAACATACAAGCTCCACAGTGCAAGATAAGATCATAGTCAGTTAAATTTTCTGGATATTCCCTGCCAGAAACATGATCAAATTCTAAATCACCCCCAACTTTTGAACGCATCCACCTTGGTAGTTTAACTGTTCCAATATCATCCGCCTGTCGACGATGAGTACAGGCTTCTGCAATCAAAATTTTATCTCCTGCATTTAAATTTTCTAATTTTTTCGCCCCTCTTAAAAAAATTTCTAAATCACCTTTGTAACGAGCAAATAAAATAGAAAATCCAGTCAAAAGTACATCTTCTGGGACATCCGCATCAACCTTCATAAATGCCTGTGAATCAGTAATTACCAGTTTAGGATCTTCTTTTAATTTATCTAAAGTAAGTTTTAATTCTCTTTCTTTACAGATCATTGTTATACCGTCATGATCAAGAATATCGCGAATAGTTTGAACCTGGGGTAAGATTAGTCTCCCCTTTGGAGCAGCAAGATCAATTGGAGTTACTAAAACAATAGTATCACCTGGATTAACTAAATCTCCGACAATAAATGATTCTTCTGTATCTGCAGGCATTCTAGTTACTATTTCTTCCCTTAATTCTTCTATTCCTGAATCAGCAATTGTACTAACCATTACTGGATTCAGCTTAAATTCAGTCTTTATTTTGCTAAGAATATTATCCTGATCAAAGTTAAGATCAACTTTATTAATTACAGGTACAATAGGAGTGCTAGCATCAAAAAATCTGTTTAGTAAATCTTTCTCATAATTCTCTATTCCATGTTCTGGATCAATAACTAAAACTGCTAAATCAATTTTTCTAATAATCTCCAGTGTCTTTTTAACTCTTAATTCTCCCAACTGACCACTATCATCAATTCCTGCTGTATCAATCATAATCACTGGTCCTAAAGGCTGTAATTCCATTGCTTTATAAACTGGATCAGTAGTCGTACCAGGAACATCAGAAACAAGTGCCAGTTCTTGGTTTGTTAAACTATTAATCAAACTTGATTTACCAGCATTTCTTCTTCCAAATACGCCAATGTGAGGACGATTACCCTTTGGTGTTTCCTGCATTTAGCTCACCTCATATTATATTAAATAAATTATCATTTTATTAATTATTAATTTAGTTTATTGTATCATAGAAATTAATTTATCTAAATTAAAATTATTACTTATTTTATAAATCGACTTGACAGACAAATTATAATGTGTAATAATATTATTTGATAACAGTTATCAATACTGATAAATAAATTATAATAAAACTATAGGAGGTACATATTATGTCATTAGTAGGAAAAGAAGTATTACCATTTAAAGCTCAAGCATTTCAAAATAATCGATTTTTAGAGGTTACTGAGGAAGATTTAAAAGATCAGTGGAGTGTAGTAGTTTTTTATCCAGCTGATTTTACCTTTGTTTGCCCAACTGAGCTCAAGGATTTACAAAGTCAATATGATAATCTAAAAGAACTTGGAGTTGAAGTCTATTCTGTTTCCACTGACACTCATTATACCCACAAAGCCTGGCATGACAATTCACAAACGATCAATGAAATTGAATTTGTAATGGTAGGAGATCCTTCGCATGAGCTTAGCAAAAACTTTAACGTTTTAATTGAAGAAGAAGGCTTAGCTGATCGTGCAACTTTTATTATTGATCCAGATGGAATTGTACAAGGAGTAGAAATCAATGCTGGAAATCTAGGAAGAGATGCCAGTGCTATTGTCAGTAAAATAAAAGCTGCTCAATATGTAAGAGAAAATCCGAATGAAGCTTGTCCAGCTAAATGGCAGGAAGGAAACAAAACTCTTAAGCCAGGAGTTGATCTGGTAGGAAAAATATAAAATAAGAAAATTATTAAAGCCACCAATCATTATAAAATGAGAGGTGGCTTTTTTAGTCTATCAATTATTTTATTCGAAAATTCTAGAGTATGTTTTAGCAAAAGTTTCATGTTCTATTTCTGAGGGTCTAAAATCAAACAATTTAAAAACAAGATCAATACAAACTCCAATTCCAAAAGCTGCAATTACCGTTCCTAAACCTACCGGGCCACCCAAAAACCAGCCTGCTAATACTACTGCAGCTTCAATTATTCCTTTTGATAGACCTGAACTGAAACCAGTCTTTTTTTCTATAGCAACCATCAAACTGTCTCTTGGACCAGCACCAAAAGCTGAAGATATATAGAAAAAAGAAGCAGTAGCAATAATTAGTAATCCCAAAAATAGCATTGGGACACCATAGTAAAAAGATTTTATATGAGGTATAAAATCAAGAAACATAATTACATCTATAAAAATACCAATCATCAGCATGTTAAAAAGTGTTCCCAAACCTAATTTTTCCCCCATTAATAAAACTAAAATACAGATCAAAAAACCGACCATTATAGAAATTTGTCCAATTGTAAATCCAGAAATATTTGCTATTCCTTTATGAAAAACTTCCCAGGGCGCAAAACCTATATTTGCATTCATGGTAACAACTATTCCAAGAGCATAAAGAAATAAACCAAAAAACAATCTCAACATTCTCATAGAAAAATTATACATATCCAGTCTCCTAGTCATTTTTTAGTGCTTCTTCGATATCTTCTTTCTTAGTAGCTATAGAATCAGCTAAATGGAGAAGCCTTACATCAGGATAAAGTTCTTCAGCCTTAGATCTTTTCCGCTCATCAAAAGGGCCATAAGGTCCCATATGATAAGTAATAGCAAGCACATCTCGCTGCTCCAGCTCAATAAATTTTGAAGCCTCCAGTATTGCCCTCATAGAATGGTTTAATGGTAAGTTCTCTTCATTATAATTCCAATCACTTTTCACATCAGGTGGAGCGATATTTCTTCCATCTTTAAACCATTTTATTAAATCACTGGCATACTCTTTAGAAATAATAAATTCCTTATTCTCAACATATTTATCAAGTCCATAAGTATTATATAAATCCATATTATCTCTAACTAAACTTCTTAAAAAATTATTTTGACCATCAGTAATAGTGTGCTGCATCTCCGAGGTGTAAGCAAAGCATTTTTCAAGATCATGCATCGATGCTTGAATTATAATATTTTCCCAGGGAATACCTGCATTTGTTTCTTGATTAAGCTTTAAATATTCTTTTTTAACATTTTCAGTATGTTCCAATAAACCACCAGTTACATTTAAATGGTGTCTGATACTTGCAGGTTTCTCATAAAAATCAATTTCTTCTAAATAAGATAATAAATCTTCTACTCCATTTTTTCCTGTCTTTTTTAAATCAGCAATAAACTTTTCCTTCATTTTTGCACCTTCCTATATCCTAACATTTACTTATTTATAATTAAATTAACATTTCATCTATCAAATTTTAACATTTAATATTCAATAAAACAAGTCTTTAGGGCAAAGAATATTGCTGAATTATTGCTTAACAGCAGCCTGAAAACCAAAAATTTGATCATTATTTTTTCTATAAAGTTCTATTTCAATTCTGCAAGAAATTTTTCAGCCTTATAATCAGCATTTATAATAGCTTCTAGAACAGCTTTCTCAGTTACTGCAAAAGGTAAATTGTGGATAGATTCTTCTGGAATACAGCTTTTAGCAGCAACTTTAGCCAAATCTTTTTCAGTCACATTTTCCAAACCTAATTGTTTCAGCGAAACTGGTTGATCTAATTTATTGAGCAGAGATAATAATTCATAAAATTCAGCTTCATAATTTTCCAGCTGCAGCTGAACTAAATTGCCAAAAGCTACTTTTTCTCCATGTAAAAAATCATGTGTTTCAGGAAGAACTGTTAAACCATTATGAACAGCATGGGCTGCCGCAATACGACAGTTATTATCACCAATACCACCAACCATTCCTCCCAGTGCAATGATACTATCAATAGTTTTTTCTAATTCTTTAGTTGCTTTTTTTGCTTCTAGATCAACTGCAGCTTTAACTCCATATTCAAAAAGAACATCTTTACATTCTTCCGCAATCTTTAAAGCTGCTCTTGTTGGAACATTTTTTTCTTTATCTGCAGCAGAAGCGCGAGCTTCATAAAATTTAACCACTGTATCTGCAATTCCAGCTTTAAAATAATTCAAAGGAGAATCAGCTATAATTTCAGTATCTACTAAAACTAAAGTCGGGCTATATTGAAAAATAATATATTCTTCAAAAGTACCATTTTCATCGTAAAAAACGGATAAAGGAGTCCAGGCAGCACAGTTTGAAGCAATTGTAGGAATTGTGATTAGTTTTCGATCTGAAAAAGCTGCTGCAGCTTTAGCTGTATCAATCGCCTTACCCCCACCTATACCGATAATTAAATCAAATTTATCATTTTCAAGTAAATCAGCTATTCTATGCGACTCCTTTTTTGTTACCTCTCCCCCAAAAACCTCTTCTTTAAATGTGATTCCATTTTCTTTTAAGCTATTATGAAGTTTTTCTCTTACTACTTCTAATGTAGTATCATCACCTACTAGTAAAGCCTTGTTACCCAGGGGAGCAATATGCTGACCGGCTTCTGCTAAAATATTTTTTTCCTGCATGTATCTATTGGGAGATCCCATTACTAAATGCATATCTAAAACACTTCCTTTGCTTTTTAAATTATTTTAAGTATTTCTCTGCCTTGCTTTTTCCGGTAACTTTTCTAATCTGGCAAGAGCCTTTTTTAAAGTCTCTTTCTTTTTGGCATAGTGAAACCTTATCAGATGATTAATATCGTCTTTGAAAAAACTAGAGCCTGGAACTGCTGCAACTCCGACTTCTTTGATCATCCACTCGCAAAATTCTAGGTCATCTTCAAAATTAAATTCACTTATATCAACCATTATATAATAGGCGCCTTGAGGTTTAGTATATTTAAGTCCAATTTCGTCTAAACCTTTTAGAAAAAAATCTCTTTTCTTTTCATATTTTTTCTCTAATTCTTGATAATATTGTTCATCAAATTTTAGGGCTGTGACAGCTGCTTCTTGAAGTGGTGAGGCTGCGCCAACAGTTAAAAAATCATGTATTTGTTTGGCACCATTAATTATCTCTGCTGGTGCTATTAAATAGCCGAGCCTCCAGCCGGTTATTGAATATGTTTTAGAAAGTGAACTACAAGAAATAGTTCTTTTAAACATCCCTGGCAGTGAAGCAAAATATGTGTGCTGATATGGAGGATAAACAATATGTTCATATACCTCATCAGTGATTACAAAAGCATCATATTTTTCTACAAGTTCAGCAATGATTTCTAGTTCAGAACGGCTAAATACTTTACCACTTGGATTTGAAGGATTACAGAGAATTAAAGCTTTTACTCCCTGTTTTAAAGCTGCTTCTAGTTCTTTTGGATCAAAATTAAACTCAGGTGGTTTTAAATTTACATAAATCGGTTCTGCACCTGAGAGAATAGCATCAGCAGCATAATTTTCATAAAAAGGAGAAAAGACAACTACTTTATCGCCCGGGCTGCAGACTGTCATCATAGCTGCCATCATTGCTTCTGTACTACCACAGGTTACAACTATTTCTTTTTCTGGATCAATATCTAAGCCCATGAATTTAGACTGTTTACTGGCTAAAGCTTCTCTAAAGTTTTGTGCTCCCCAGGTAACCGAATACTGGTGAATACTGCCTTCAGCTACCTCTTTTAATGATTCTTTCAATTCCTCTGGTGGATCAAAGTCTGGAAATCCCTGAGACAGATTTATTGCCTCATATTTATTAGCTATCCGGGTCATCCTCCTGATAACTGAATCACTAAATTGATCTATTTTTTTGTTTAGTTCTGGCATATCAAAACTCCTTTTTTATATTTCACTGGTATTTGTAATTATTAAAATGCTGGTATAACTGCACCATCAAATTCTTGATTTATAAAAGTACGAACTTCTTCAGATTGATAAGCTTCCACAAATTTATTAATTAAAACATTATTTTCATCTTCAGGCCTTACTGCCACTATACAAACATAAGGTGAGTCAGCATCTTCAATATATATAGAATCTTCTTTAGGATTCATTCCAAGATCGAGGGCATAATTTGAATTAACAGCAGCTGCTGCTACATCAGGTATAACTCTAGCGGTTTGAGCAGCTTCAACTTCATGAAATTTCAAATTACGGGGATTAGCTTCAATATCCAAAATAGTCGCATTAATTCCGACTGAATCATTTATTTTTATTAAGCCAGCTTTTTCAAACAAAAGTAAGGCTCTACCACCATTTGTTGGATCATTTGGGATTGCTATAGTAGAATTTTGTGGAATTTCACTTAATGATTCATATTTATCAGAATAAATAGCAATCGGAATTACAATAGTTTTTGCTGCTGAAACTAAGTCTAGATTTCGATCAGATTTAAATCGTTGAAAATATGGTAAATGCTGAAAAGTATTTGCGTCCAAACTGCCATCTGCAAGTGCTAAATTGGGAGTTACATAATCAGTAAATTCCACAATTTCAAGTTCTATATTTTCTTCTGCAAGGACAGGCTTTACAGCCTCTAATATTTGAGCAAAAGGACCTGCAGTTGCTCCAACTTTCAACACTGAAGCTGACGCCATTACTGTATTCGCTGCTAAAAATAAATATAAAGCCACTGCTAAAACTACTCCACTACTAATTAAAATTGATTTTATTGTTTTTTTCATAATTTAAATTCTCCTCTACTTTTTTAATATTAATAATTTTTTTGTTTCACAATTTGAATAAAATTTTCTTTAACTTTTTGCTTTTCACCTCCTACTGATAAATCATTATTTTAAAAAAATATCAATATATAAAAATAAAACCACTCTTACTATATAACAGCAAAAGTGGTAAAAAATAAACCCTCCTGAGAGGGTTTCTATATTCCTCTCATCTGTCATTTCTTTGAAATGCAGGATTTAGCACCTTACCTTATTGGTAGGTTGCCGGGTTTCAAAGGGCCAGTCCCTCCACCACTCTTGATGAATTATTAAATTTTATTTTTTACTAGTATTTGATTATAGAGAATATCATCTTATTTTTATTTTGTCAAATTTATAAGCCCATTAATTCTTTATATTTTAATCCGAATCATACAGGCACTCATTCAATTTACAGCCTTCAGCTATTATTTTTTTTATGCTCAAGCAGCCACATTTTCCGCCAGATTCCTGCCCCATAACCGCCTACCTCACCACTGCTTGCAGTTACTCGGTGACAGGGGACAATAACTGGAATACTGTTTTTATTATTTGCATTACCCACTGCTGCTTTATTATTATCTATTGCTTCTGCAACCTCTTTATACGAAAAAGTATTCCCATAGGGTATTTCTAAAAGCTGTTCCCAGACACTTTTTTGAAAATCTGTACCTTCTAACTTAAGAGGTAGTTTGAATTCTTTTCTCTCTCCCATAAAGTATTCATCCAGCTTATCTTTTGCTTTTAAATAATTCACTTCTTTGTTTTTAATATTTAATGTTTTTTCCATAATTATAAATCTCTCAATTAAAAAATATAATTTTTAATACCTATTTATTAAATTTTAACATTTACACTGTTTTTAAACAACTATATTTAACACAAAAAACCTGTTTAACCACAGCTGAAATTAAAACTGCAGTAAAACAGGTAAATATAAACTATTTCTTAAATTAAATGCTTTCTATTACTCTTTCAAGTCTTGACTTTATTTCTTGAGCGATTTCATTGACTTTTTTGTTCTCAGACATCCCCAGTGCCTTTTCTGGATCAATTGCTGCAACTTTTATTTCTTGTTTATCATTTTCAAAAATAATAACATTACAGGGAAGCAGGAGTCCCAGTTCTGATTCTTCTCCTATTCCTTCAAAAGCAAAGGCAGGATTACAAGCTTCAAGTATTAGATAGTTATTCATATCTTTATCTAGCTTTTCTTTAAAGGTCTTTTTCATATCAATTTCTGCAAGTACCCCAAAACCTTCTTCTTTTAATTCACTTTTTACTTTACTGACTGCATCCTGATAAGAAAGTTCAACACTTTTTTGAATACCATATTTACTCATTATTACTCCTCCCCATATTTTAAGGATTAATATTTTTATTATGATTATTCAAATTCTCCATTATCTCATTTAACTCTTCTTTAGTTATTTCACCATTTGCATAACGCTCTCTAGCAATCTGTTCTGCACTATCCCCATTTTTACTAGATTCCAATTCTCTTTTATGATCAAATTTTTCTCGATGTTTCTCAAAATTGCTTTGCCCCTTATAGCTAGAACCACCATTTCTGCGGTCATTATGGTTTTGATGATTATGCCTATTATATTCTTTAAAGAAATAATAAACCACACCAATAATTATTATCCATAAAATTATCGAAAATCCTCCACCCATCATTCCAGGGCCAAATCCCATCATAGTAATACCTCCCTATTTTTTAATAATTAATACCAGTTATCAAGCCAGTCACGCATCATAAATATTTCCTGACGCTGACTATCTCTAATACTTCTAGCTAGTAAATAAACAGACTGATGTTCATCCAGATTTTGCATAATTAACTGCTGTGACATCATAACTGCTCCCATGTGATGAAATATCATATCCTGTAAAAATTCATAATCTAATTCTTCCCCGGATAGACCTTTATAATTTCCCATCATTGGCTGGTACTGATAATTATTTGTTCTATCTGGATACCACTCAGACAGATATTTTTCCATTTCTTCAATTTCCTGAGTTTGAACTTCTATAATATCTTTAGCAAATTCTCTCATCTGTTCACGATTAGTATTATCTCTTAATATTTTTGCTTTAGCGACTGCTTCCTCATGGTGAGGTATCATTTTAATTAAAAATTCATATTCACTGTCCACAGATTCCATCATTCCAGGACCCATTCCCATCATTCCAGGACCAAAACCTGGTCCAGGCTGGGCAAAAGCAAAATTAAATCCTATTCCAATAATCGCTAATATAATTAGAGTAATTATTAAATTTCTTGTCATTTAATTGACCTCCTTTGAAACCAATTTGTTTCTTTCGCATACCCCTACTAGGTATCTTAACCATAGTATAACACTCAAGATTAATTCTGTCAACATCAATATCACAATAATTAAATATTAATCTATACTCTTTTCATCAATTTTATTCTAAAACAATTATAAAATATAAATGTGAAGAAAATATGAATTATTTTAAAAGATATTATTAACAAAAAAAGCAGCTGCATATAAACAGCCACTCTTTTAAAAAGTTTATTTAATTAACCAAAATTATAGTTTAACAATAACTCTTCCTTTTGAATTTCCGGCCAACATATTCTCAATCTGATCATTTAAATCTTCTAATAAGACTTCTGTTGAAAACTCGTCCAATTGATCAACTTTCCAGTCTGAAGCAATTTTTTTCCAGGCTTCTTCTCTTAACTCTCTTTTGCACTGGACAGAGTCTATACCAAATAAACTTATTCCTCTTAAAATAAATGGATAAACATTAAGATCTAATTTTGCAGATGCTACATTTCCACAGCAGGTTACAGCACCATCATACTTAGTTGCTTTGATGGCTGTTGTTAGAATGTTCCCACCAACTGTATCAATAACTCCATCCCATTTTTCTTTTAAAAGCATTCTTCCTGAATCATCATCTACTTCTTTTCTATCAATTACATTTTCCACACCTAAGTTATTAAAATAATATCTTGCCCCACTTTTTCCGGTAGCTGCAGTAACTTTATAGCCAATCTTAGCCAAAATAGCACAAGCAAAGCTTCCGACTCCTCCGGAAGCACCTGTAACTAAAATATTATTTTTATCCACATCAGCTTCTAAAAGTTTATAAACGGAAAGTGCAGCAGTAAATCCGGCTGTACCATAAATCATGCTCTGTCTTAAACTTAGATTTTGAGGTAGTTTGACTGCCCAGCCAGCTGGGATTCGAATATATTCTTCAAAACCACCATCAGTATTCATTCCAAAATCATAACCTGTAACTATTACTTTATCTCCTTTTTTATAAGTACCACTTT
Organism: Halanaerobium saccharolyticum subsp. saccharolyticum DSM 6643; assembly: GCF_000350165.1. NCBI lineage: Bacteria > Bacillati > Bacillota > Clostridia > Halanaerobiales > Halanaerobiaceae > Halanaerobium > Halanaerobium saccharolyticum. The sequence continues at coordinate 364,772 of NZ_CAUI01000005.1, read as the reverse complement.
TATCTTCTACGACTATTCCTGCCGCATCAATACCTGGAGTATGAGGGTATTCTCGAGTAACTCCTTTATTTCCAGCCGCCGAAAGAGCATCTTTATAATTTAAAGAAGAATATTTAACATTGATTATCAGATCACCCTCAGGTAGATCATTAATTTCCTTTTCTATAATTTCTCTTTTGAATTCTCCGTCGATTTCATTAACTTCTAGTGCTTTAAATTTAATATTTTCCATTGTTTAATATTCACTTCCTTTTTTATACAAATTCAATTTAATAAAAAATCTTTAAAGCTGGCCGATAAACATTTGAACTGTAAAAGAAACTATTACTACCAGTGAAGAAATTATAAATCCATGAAATAATGGTTTGATACCAGAATCCGATACTTCATTGAAATTGGTGGTCAATCCAATCGCACCTAAGGCCATAACCATCATGAATTTAGAAATTGAAGCAATATTGTTGCTCAAGTCAGCTGAAATAATACCTGTACTTTTAACTGCAACCATAACTAAAAATAACAAAATAAAATATGGAAAAATATTTCTGATACTTACCTTTTCATGCTGCTCATTTTCTTTTATTCCCAGTCTTCTATTTTCTCTAGCATTTATAATAGAAAAAATCATTACTATTGGTACAATTGATAAAGTTCTTGTTAATTTTACAATTACCGCAAAAGAACCTGCTGCATCAGAAAAAGCATAACCTGCTGCAACTACTGATGAGGTATCATTAACCGCTGTTCCAGCCCAGAGTCCAAAACCAAGATCACTCATCCCTAAATATCTACCTGCTATAGGAAAAAGAATAACCATTAATATATCAAATATAAAAGTTGCAGATATTGCATAAGCTATATCACTGTTTTCTGCTTCAATTGTTGGGGCAACTGCTGCTATTGCAGAACCACCACAGACGCCTGTCCCTGCAGAAATTAAACTTGATAATTTCCAGTTCATATTAAATAAACGGCCAACTAAATAGCCGCCACCAAAGGCAGTCATTAAAGTGAAGGTCATAACAATTAAAGAATAACCCCCAACTGATAATACCTGGGAAAAACTTAAAGTAAGTCCCATAAGTACAATTCCTGTTTTTAAAATCTTTTTCGAAACAAATTTGATACCTTTGTTAAAAATATAAATTTCTTTAATAATTGGATTCAATAACATTCCTAAAATAAGTGCAAAAACACTAGCACTAATAATGTGCATTGGTATGTAAGTACTTACTGCCTTAGCAGTTAAAGCTAATAAAATTGTAAGGATGATACCTGCTAAGTAATCTTTGATCTCTTCCATTTTATCTCCTCCTTATTGATTTCAATCTTGATTTTATTATAAATTATCGATAAAATAAAATTATAATATTTTATAAATCAATAAATTTAAATTATAGGTGATAAAATGATAGATTTTAGACATCAAACTTTTCTGCAGCTCTGCAGAATAAAAAATTATACAAAAACTGCAAAAAAACTTCATATAACCCAGCCGACTGTAAGCCAGCACATTAAACATTTAGAAGATTATTATCAAGTTAAATTATTTAATTATAGCGGTAAAAGTTTAAAAATCACTGAAGCCGGCAAAAAACTATATAAATATACAGAAAGAATGATTGCTGACAGTAAACAAATAAAAAAATGTATCAAAAAAAGATCTGAAAGAAAAAAAATAAAATTTGGAGCAACTCTTTCTATTGGTGAATTTGTTATGCCAGATATTTTAAATAAGCTTATGGAAGAAAATCCTGAACTTAACTTTGATATGCTGGTTGAAAATACAGAAAATCTTCTAAATAAGCTAAAAAAAGGAGAAATCAATTTTGCAGTTCTCGAAGGCTTTTTTGATAAATCGAAATTTGGTTATCAACTTTTTAGTAAAGAAAAATTTATTGGTATTTGTTCTCCTAATTCAAGATTTAACCACCATAAAATTAAACTTGAGGATTTATTAAATGCAAGATTAATTTTAAGAGAAAATGGATCAGGAACACGTGAAGTCTTAGAACAAATCCTTTATACAAACAATTTAAGTGAAAAAAGCTTTAACAATAAAATAGAAATAGGTAATTTAAATACTATTAAACAACTTGTTAGCCATAATAAAGGGGTTTCATTTGTTTATCAGGCAGCAGCCCAAAAAGAATTAGAAAACAATAGCATCACAACTTTAAAAATTAAAGGCTTTAATATCAAAAGAGAATTTAATTTTGTTTATTTAAAAAATAGTGTTTTTGAAGACCAATACCAGAGATATTTTAAGTTATTTAATGATTTGAGAAAAAAATAAAATATAGCTGCCCTGATAATAGCTAAATTAGACAGAACAGCTTTTTTGAAAATTTTTATATAATTTATATTTTTTCTATAAACTTATCAGTTAAAGCAAGTAGTTCATCTTTTTGCTGCAGGCCCTCTATAAATCTTTTGGGAATTTTAGAAAAGCCAACCTGAGCTCCAATTAAAGCACCTGTCAGCATTGTCCTTACCTGATTCTGGCCGCCCCCATTGAGAGCGTGAAGTACTCCATTTTCAAAATCATCATTAAATCTTGCCGATAGATAATAGACTGCAGGCAGCATATGGTAAATTGCACAGGGCATTCCGTAAACTATAGCAGCTTTCCAAGCTGGCTCAATTATTATATCATCATCTTGAGCTGCTTGTGCCATATAAGAGGGCGAAAGCAGTCCGTCTGGAGAAGCAAAAAGGCCCTCTCCATAAAGATCAGATTCTTTAACCACATTTTTATTAGACGGTGGAGTTAAATTATCGCCAGTTACTTTATGAAAGGGTAATTTACCCTGATCAACAGCCTGCATTAATTTGGCAGAAATTTTTGAGTCAAGGCTCTCTCCCTGAATTAAAAATGCCAGGACTGAGCTGTAGGCAACCGTTAATGAAGCAATTAGATTATCTGATTGAGTTAAAGCTGTATTAGCGGTGATATTTAAACTCAAGGATTCTAAATCATCTGCATAAAAAATAGCCTGAGCAATATTTCTTTCAATTGACTCGGTAGTATCCGCATTGCCTGCAACCTGATCCCAGGGCAATTCTTTTTCAACTCTTGCCCGCCAGAGATGGCGCATTGACTGACTTGTATAACCACCAGGACCAGCCATTGCCTCCCCTGATATTTTAGGCAAAAAATCTTGATCCATCATTTTACAGAAAGCATCCTGAGCATAACCATCATTTTCAATTAAATGCTCTGCCATCATCTTTAGTAAAATTCCTGCCTGAGATATTTGCCCCGCTTCAAGACCAGCATGATACCTATCAGATTTCGGCTCTGTATAATCATCTATCCATTCACCATATTCCTGACGCATTTCTTCTAAATCATAATACCAGTGAGGACCAACTCCAAGAGCTTCACCTATAAAAGCACCCATCAATGCACCTTTTGCTCTTTCTTTTTTACTATTTTTCATGATTTACCCCCTCAAATTAAAATATTACTGATATCTAATTTAATTTTATTTTTTCATTTTATTTTTCTTGATTAGTCTTTGTTTTAAATCAAATAATTTATCTGAAAGATCAACTTTCATAATATGAGGATTTGTTAGTCTTTTATATTCTTCTCCTAAACTATCCTTTTCTTTTTCTGCATAGTTTTTGATTTCCAGTACTGAGGGAGAATCATATACAAGTTGACCATTTTTAAAAATCGGTTCCAGCATGTCTCTAAGCTGATAACTACCTTTTTTTAGTGTAGTAGTTTTCCAGGTATCTCTTGCATCAAATAAAGTTAAATCCTCATTTTCACTTATTTCTTCGTTTTTAAGAGCTATCAAATCTGCTCTAATCTTACCTGATTCTTTATCATAAATTCTAACTAATTTTTTATCACCTGGATTAGTCATTTTTTCAATATTATCAGAAAGCTTTATTTTAGGCTGATCACTATATTCACTCATTTTATAAACTGCTCCAAAAGCTGGAGAATCATAGGAAGTTATAAGTCTAGTCCCGACTCCATACAAATCAATCTCAGCCCCCTGTAAATTCAGAGAAGTAATAATATTTTCATCAAGATTATTAGAAGCCACTATCACAGCATCTTCAAACCCTGCCTGATCCAGCATTTTTCTAGCTTCTTTAGAAAGATAGGCTAAATCTCCACTATCAAGTCTTATACCAAATAGATCAGATTCAATTCCTTTTTCTTTCATTTCCTTAAAAACTTTAATTGCATTAGGAACCCCCGATTTTAAAGTGTCATATGTATCAACTAAAAGTATACAGTTATTAGGAAAATTATCAGCATAAGTTCGAAACGATTCTAATTCACTTTCAAAACTCATTACCCAGCTGTGAGCATGAGTTCCACTTACTTTAACTCCAAATTTCTTACCTGTCAAAACATTTGATGTTCCAACACAGCCGCCAATTACAGCAGCACGCGCTCCATAAATTCCAGCATCTGGACCATGGGCACGACGAAGACCAAATTCAAGTACATTTTTTCCTTTTGCTGCCTCATTTATTCTAGCTGCTTTGGTTGCAATTAAAGCTTGATGATTAATTAAATTTAAAAGTGGAGTTTCTAATAATTGAGCCTGTAAAATAGGTGCTTCTACTTTAAGCAGAGGCTCTTTTGGAAAAACAACACTTCCTTCTGGTACTGAATAAATATCTCCTTTAAATTTAAAATTTCTCAGATAATCTAAAAATTTATCGTTAAATCCTTGATTTTTCAAGTAAGAGATGTCATCTTCTTTGAACCTTAAGTTTTCTACAAATTCAATAATCTGTTCTAAACCTGCAAAAATCGCATAACCATTATTACTGGGATTTTCTCTATAAAAAAGATCGAAAACTGCCGTTTCAGTTTTTCCTTTCTGACAGTAACCTTGAGCCATAGTCAATTGATAAAAATCAGTTAAAAGACTTAAATTTCTCATTATTATAAACACCAACCTTATTTTATTTATTGTCTGTTTATAAAATTTTAACATTTCAGATTAATTAAAACAAGTAAATTTAAATACAGAGACAATAACCTGGCCTCGAAAATTATTTTCTTATCTTCACTAATTCCAGTTACTGCAGATAAAAGACTTATCTAATTAAAAAAACTATCAGCTGCACATTTAGTACAGCTGATAAAACCATTAATTTTTTATCAATTATTGTAACTCTATTTCACCGGTAACTTCACTATCTTCAGTAATCTCTGCAGATTCCTGATATTCTTCACTGGCAAAATAGATATTTCCTTCAACTGTTGCATCATAGAGTTCAAATCCATCTGCTTCTACAACAATATCTCCTTCAAAAATACCAGCCTGAAATCTTGTATTAGGACTATTAATAGTCATCTGTGGTGCTGTAATTGTAAATCGCTCTGTTATATTACGTTCATCATCCTGAGTATATGGAGCGATTTTACGATAAACTTCGTTTTCCGAGTCACCACGATTATAGAAAGTTCCCTCAACAACAAGTTCTTCTTCAAAAGTCAAATCATTTAAGGTAGCAATTATCCAGGTTCCATCTTCACTTATAGCCTGTCTAAACTCTTCCTCTTCACTTACTATCGAAGCAGTTGTAACCGTATCAGCTGCTTCCTCCTGATTCTGATCTGTTCCATTACCTCCACATGCTGCCAGTAGAAAAAGAGACAGAATAACAACCGCTACTAAACCAAATTTTCTTTTCATTTTTCTTTCTCCTCCCTATTGTGTTATTCTAAAAACAATTATAAGTTGTACTAATTTAAAATGATAATTTTCATTTTAAGAATATTAAAATTAACTGTTTTCGTAAGTTAAATTTAATACATCTGTGGAGATCAATTCTTAACTTCTTGTTTTCTCCCAGCCTTAACTCAAATATTCATTAGCTCTTAAAGCTGCTTTAGTTACCTTAAATCCAGTCATTCTTCTTAAATAACCAGTATTCAATACCAATTATCACAATCATTATTAGAGAAAAAATAGCAAAGGCAGCATTACTTTCAGTTCCCGGCATTCCTCCAATATTGATGCCAAATAGACCGGTCAAAAAACCCAATGGTAAAAAGATACTACCTACTATAGACAGAATGTACATTGTTCTATTCATCTGATCATTTATTTTATTATTTAATTCTTCCTGAACCAGAGCTGCCCGATCCCGAATGGTATCAAGTTCTTCAATCTGTCTAATTGAACGGTTAGAAAACTCATAAATATATTCTTTATCGTCCTCATCAAGCCAACTTATCTTGTCTTTATATAATCGGGCCATTAATTCCCGCTGTGGAACTATATAGCGACGAATAATAACTACTTCTCTTCTTTTTTCAGAAATCATTGAGCGAAGCTTAGATCTTTCTGCTGTTAAAACTTCTTCTTCCATTTCATCAATATCTTCTTCAATTTTATAAATATAATCACTGATTTTATCTATGACACCATCGAGTACCCTGATCAAAAAATCAGCAATTGTTCGCGGCCCATTTCCACGCTGATAACTCTTATCAATATCATCAATGGTAAATACCCTCTCACTTCGGGTAGTAATTATTCGATCTGGTTCAATCCACATATGCAGTGAAACCATATCTTCTTCATCTGAGTTAGGATTTAAATTTAAGCCCCTCAGATTGAGAAGAATGCCCTCTTCATCTTTTAAAACCCGGGGCCTGGTTTCTTCTGAAATCAATTCTTTAATTACAATATCAGATAAACCACTTTTTTCTTTTAACCACTCTTTAGCTTCTGCCTCCAGCACATTGAGGTGATACCAGCTAAAGGAATCTTCACTCTTTTTAGTAATATCCTCATTTAAATTTTCTAATTTTTTAATATATTCTTTTTCTACATAATAACCTGTAATTAAGGCTGACATCAAATACCTCCTCAAAAGTTTTCAGGATAATAATACTAAAAAGTGTTTCCATCCCAACCCCACATTACCCTCGGAACATCTGAAAATTTAATATAGATTCTATCCTTGTCAATTCCCAGTTCTTTTTCAAGAAATTCGCAGATAAATTTAGAAAGTTCTGCGGTCATTGACTGTTTTAATCCGATACTGTTTACTTCAACAAAAGCTGTCTTTTCAGTGCTGCCACCAAAAGTCATTTTAAGATCTGCTTCCATTGCTGTCATAACATATGATTCTGGTTTTCCCAGCTTTTCTGCCATCTCAGCCGATAATTTTTTTAACAATCCCTGCTCTGCTTCTACTTCCTGATTTGTCTGTACTTTAATATAAGGCATTAATCTCACTCCTCTATCATATTATTAAAAAAATTTTATTTAAATTCTATTTACTCAAGTTGCGGACTATTCCATATTTTCTTAAGACAATTAAATCAGCATCGATTCTACCACTTGTTTCAGGCGCATAATCTACATCAATCAGCTCTATAAATTCTGCAGTATAATCCTTTAAAACTCCATTATATTTAAGCCATTCACTTCCTCTTTTAAGCTCTAAAATTACTCTTTCACCAATATAATCCTCAAGCAGAGGTTCGTAAGAAGTTTCGACCAACCCATAAACTTCATTTTTCATTTTGTTAACCTGACTGTCATTACTGCTGATAGCCGCTCCAACCGGGGTTGTCTTAGATAGGTGGCTGGTTATCATATTAAGTATTTCAATAACAGCATCCTTGATAATTTTTAAGAAATTAAAAATAGCTCGTTTGAGCTTCCTCCAGCGAGAGGGATGAAAGGTTTTCCTAAAATCTTCCTCTCTCAGTTTTTTTGCTTCCTCGGTTAAATCTTTATGATAGCGTACAACTGCCTGAATATCTGGATATTCATTTTTATAGAGTAGGAAACTTAATAATTCCAAATTCTGTTGATCCTTAATTAATTCTGGATAATCAAATCTTAGACCTGAACTTTTAATTTTTAATTCACCTTTATACTGCTGACCATTTAATAATTCTAAAGTAACATTATCATCTCTAAAATCTTTAAGACATTTATCTTTCTTAATTTTTCTTAAAACAACTGCCAGCAGTGCTGAAAGAATAATAAATATAATTGTTATTGTAGTAGCATCCAAAGTTTAACCTCCCTTGCTAATATTTTTTCTTTTTTTATAATAAACCCTTTAATATTTATTCTCTTGTCTATATCAATATTTAAACAAAGACAGAGAAATTCCTCTATTTTGAAGCCTCATTTTCTCATCAAATTCTAATTTGTATAAGCTACAATATTGCTGTAGAATCAGATTAGAAATAGATTCATTTTACTTTAAGGAGGAGATCTAATGCACCGCACAAAAACATTTTTATTGATGTTTAGTTTAATAATTGTATTCATGTTTTTTGGAGGAATGATTGCCGGTCAAGATGGAATTGTGATGGCCTTTATTTTTGCACTAGCTATTAATTTTATCAGCTACTGGAACAGTGATAAGATTGCCATCAAAATGACTAAATCCAAACCTTTAAATGAAAGTGAAGCACCAGAAATTTATAATATAGTCAGAAAACTGACCCAAAATAACAAAATGCCGATGCCTGAAATTTATCTGACCCCATCAAATCAACCCAACGCTTTCGCAACTGGTCGAAATCCAGATCATGCTGCTATTGCAGTCACTCGGGGTTTAATTAGATTATTAAACAAAGATGAATTAGAAGGAGTAATCGCCCACGAGCTAGCTCATGTTAAAAATAGGGATACCTTAATCAGCACTATGGCAGCAGTAATGGCTGGCGCTTTAGCTTTTTTAGCTAGAATTGGTAGATTTAGAATGATTTTTGGAGGCCGCCGTAACAATAATGGAGCTGGTGCTCTACTGCAGTTAGTTGCTATAATCTTTGCACCTTTAGCAGCTATTTTAATCAAAATGGCAATTTCGCGCTCGCGAGAATATATAGCTGATGAAACCGGTGGCAAAATCTCTGGTAATCCCGAAGGTCTGGCCAGTGCTTTAGAAAAAATGGAGCGCTACAGCCAGGGTAAAGAACAGATGCAGATTAATGAAGCTGCAGCCCACATGTTTATTTTAAATCCACTTTCTCGTGAAGGAATGGCTAAACTATTCAGTTCACATCCTCCAACAGCAGAAAGAATAAAACGACTACGACAAACTAGATAAATTTACACAATCAGTTATAATATTGACAGCCAGAATTTACTGGCTGTTTTTTTTATCAAAAATCTGCAAAAAAATCGATCTTAACCTTTGATTTTGGTGGAGATGTTCTCTTAAATGAAGTTAATTACTATTGTTCATTAAACCCAAATATTTGTAATATATTTTACAATTTTAAAATAAGCAAAATTAGACAAAATATTCCCTTGACAAAGCTTCCAAAATAGAATATTATATTAATTAATGAAAGTGATAATAATAATCATTATTAGTAACAATAATCATTATTAATAACAAACAGGAGGAATTCAAAAATGAAAAATTACGAAAAAATGAACACTTATTTAGCAAATTTAGCGGTATTAAATACTAAATTACACAACTTACACTGGAATGTAGAAGGAAAGCAATTTATGCAGGTACATCTCTTTACTGAAGATCTATATACTGATTTCTTTGAAAAATATGATGCAGTAGCAGAAATTCTTAAAATGAAAGGCGAATCACCTTTAGTCAAGCTTAGTGAATATCAAGAAGCTTCTACTATTGAAGAATTAGACTCTAAAAAATTCGGTGTAGATGAAGTATTGAATATAGTACTAGCTGATTTGAAAGAAATGAAAAAATTAGCTGAAGAAATTAGAAATGATGCTGATGAAGCTGGTGACTTCGAAGTAGTTGGGGAATTCGAAGAGCATGTAGCTGGCTACAGCCAAAATATCTGGTTTGTTCGTTCTATGGTAGCTTAATTAAATTAAATAATGCATATTTAAAGCCAGAGCATTAATGCTCTGGCTTTTTTTAGTCTCTTAAAATTTAATTTAAATCAATAATTATATCAATTAAAATTAATAATATTAATTTAATCAGTAAACTTAGCTAGAACCTCCATTAATTCATCTATAATTTCGTCTCCTTCTTCATTTCTAACTGCCCGCTGCACACAGCCATGAACGTGTTTATCCAAAATTTTAAGTCCAACATTTTTTAACCCACCTTGTACAGCATTAATCTGATGTAAAATATCAACACAATATTTCTCTTCATTAACCATCCGCTGCAGTCCACGAACCTGACCTTCTATTCTTCTTAACCGATTTATTAATTCCTTCTTATCCAGTTCACATAATGAATTCATCAAACCCCTCCATTCCTATTATTAGCTTAAATTTATCTGTCGATTAAAACTTTTTTTACTTGTAATCTGCTTGAACATTTTCGCGTCTTAATAAATTAGCATTTGTCACAACACTAATTGAGCTTGTAGCCATTGCCATCTCTGCAATTACCGGATGCAGCAAACCTAAAATTGCAACAGGTATAGCAATTAAGTTGTAGAAAAATGCCCAAAATAAATTTTGTTTGATTTTTTTGAAAGTAGCCCGCGAAAGTTTAACTGCTGTAATTACAGAAGATAAATCTCCTCTAACAAGTGTTATATCTGAAGATTCAATTGCAATATCTGTCCCAGTCCCTATTGCTATTCCAACATTTGCCTGAGTTAAAGCAGGTGCATCATTAATCCCATCACCAACCATAGCAATAACACCAAATTCAGATTGCAGTTCTTTTACCTTATCTACCTTACCATCTGGCATTACTTCAGCAACTACATGATCAATTCCTACCTCTTTAGCTATTGCCTCGGCTGTTCGCTGATTATCACCAGTAATCATTGCTGTTTCTAAGCCCAGTTTTTTAAGTTCGGCAATTGCTTGTATCGAATCTTCTTTTAAGGCATCTGCTACAGCAACTATTCCAAGCATTTTACCATCAGCTGCAGCCAGCATTGCCGTTTTAGCTTCATTTTCCAGTCGCTGTAATTCATCTTCAAAATCAGCTGTAGCTATCTTATTAGATTCCATTAATTTTCTACTTCCAACAAGTACTTCCTTACCGTCAACTTCTGCTTTAACTCCTTTACCGGTAACAGAGTTGAATTTTTTAATTTCTTTTACATCAATTTCTCTATCTTTAGCGCCTCGGACTATTGCCTCTCCTAGAGGGTGTTCAGAACCTGCTTCTACACTTGCAGCTAACTGAAGTAATTCTTGATCACTACTTTCAGGTGCCGCAATTATATCTGTTACCTCAGGTTTACCCTTGGTAATGGTTCCCGTTTTGTCAAAAACAATTGTGTGTACATCTTTCATTGTCTGGATTGCTTCACCTTTACGGATTAGAACTCCATTTTCAGCTCCAATTCCACTCCCAACCATTAATGCAGTTGGAGTTGCCAGGCCTAAAGCACAAGGACAGGCAATTACTAAAACAGCAATTGTTGCAAAAATTGCTAAAGTAAATGTTCCCAGTTCCGGATTAACCCAGGGCAGAAAAGATTGAGCCCAAAATCCAACTTCTCTAAAAGCATCAGGAAAGATCAACCATAATAAAAAGGTTGAGGCTGCTATAACTAAAACTGTTGGGACAAAGATTCCTGTTATCTTATCAGCAAATTCCTGAATAGGAACTTTGGTTCCCTGAGCTTCCTCTACCATTTTTACTACCTGAGCCAGGAAAGTATCTTTGCCAACTTTTGTGGCTTTAACTTTAATTAATCCATTCTGATTAACAGTAGCACCAATTACTTCATCTCCCTCTTTTCTCTTAACAGGCATTGATTCTCCAGTTGCCATTGACTCATCAACTGTGGTCTTACCTTCAACAATTTCTCCATCAGTAGGTATTTTTTCTCCTGGTTTAATCAGCATAATATCTCCAGGCTGTACATCCTCAATTGCAACCTCTTTTTCATTTCCATTCTCAATAATTGTTGCAGTTTTAGCTCCCAGCTCCAATAGTTTTCGAATTGCCTGAGAAGCCCTACCTTTGGCAGTTTCTTCAATATAACGTCCTGTTAAATGAAAGGCCATAATCATTGCTGAAACTCCTGCATAATTGGCAATTGGAGTAAAGAAAACTGCAGGTCCAGTAATAAAAGCTGCACCAGTACCCATTGCTATCAGTACATCCATATTTGCACTTCCATGACTAACTGCTCTGTAAGCAGTAATAAATGTTTTACGTCCAAAAACAAAAAGTGGTGGGATTGCCAGGATAATCATTCCTAAATTAAAAATCTGCATATTTGGCCAGGCAACTCCAAAGAACATCTCCGGAATCATCCAGAGCATGATAGGGATTGTAAAGGCCCATGTACCCCACATTTTCTTCTTTGCTTTCTTAACTTTTTTCATATCATCACTGAGTTCATCCTCAGCATTCTCACTGTCTTTCTCGATTTCTTCATCTTCAAAATGGGCCAGCTCATAACCAGAATTCTTAACAATTTCTCGAAAATCATTTTTACTTAGAATTTCTGGATTATATTGAACACTACCTTTTTCAGTAGCAATATTTACATTGGCTTCATAAACTCCTTCACTTTTGTTTAGAGCTTTTTCTACTGCTGCCGAACAACTGGCACAGCTCATACCATCTATACTAAAAGAAATCTTTTCTTTTTCTTCTTTAACACTATAACCGCTATTTTCAACAACCTTGATCAGCTTATCTCTGCTGCTTTGCTGCGGATCAAAAGTTACATATGCTTTTTCAGCCGCAAAGTTAACCTGTGCCTCACTTACTCCATCCGCTTTGTTTAGAGATTTTTCTACTGTCTGAGAACAGCTTGCACAGCTCATATCCTCTATTTTTAAAGTGATTTTCTTTTCATTCATTTTGTTGTGCACCTCCGTATATCTAATATATTAAAAAGTCTCTTAAAAATTTATTTTATATTTTCTTTTTTTGTTTTTCCATCTCCACAGCAATCTGGAACATCATCTCCATACTGTTTTTTATTGGCCGAAGCCAGTTTATCAACAAATTTATCCCACCAGCTTTTCTTCTTATTGTCTTGAGTCATTTTATAGCCTCCTGATTAAATTTTCTACTAATTATTTAATTTCTATCAATTACTCTTTTAATTTTAGGTTGAAAAGAAACTGATTGCTTAAAATAAGAATCAAATAGCTTATTTATCCAGTAGGACAATATTAAAAAGATAAACGAGCCTGCAATGCCAGCTAATTCTAAAGCTTCAATACCTACTAAAGATGCCACCCAAACTCCGAAAAAATATCCCCCTATCATTAAAAAAATTGGGATTACATAAACAACAATAGTAGCAAATAAAATATTTCCTTTTTCCATTTCTACTAACACCTGATCTCCTGTTTTAACTCCAATCTCATCTTCAACTTCCATAACAATTTCTTCCTGATCATGGCTGTCTCCGGCGAGACTGCAGCTTTTATCACATTTACTGCAGGCAGAATGTCTGATTATTTTCACTTCTGCTTTCTTCTTTTTTCTTTTAACTACAGTAGCTAATTCTTCCATTGGAGTTTACCTCCTATTTTTAAAAAAATATACCCCTACAATGTATATTCAGATTAAAAAATTTTAAATTTATACAGTCTTAATATATTCATAGCCGGCTTCTTCAACAGCAGCCTTTAATTTAGCATCTGCTACCTCTTTTTCCATTTCTACTACAGCCTGCCCCTGATCAGCGTCAGCTTCTGCAGAAATAATATCGTCAATTTTTTCTAATTCTTTTTTAGTGTGCATTTCACAATGTTCACAGGACATACCTTCTATAATAATAGTTTTTTTCATTTTTCAACATCTCCTTTATACATTATACATGTAGGGGGTATAAATTATAATAACATTACTTAGTATTTCTGTCAAGATTAGATTATTTTTTAAGCTCAATTTCTTTAACAATATCAGACATCAGATCATTAACTTCAACCAGCTCCAGCCCGGCTTTTTTTATATTTTCTATTGTTTTACGATTAATATTAGCACCCCAGGTATAGAGGCTAACCCAGTTAAACCAGTCCATCATTTTACCAACAAATTCATTCTGGCTGCGCATGTGCTCCAACATTATTATCCTGCCGTCTTCTTTGAGCACTCTTTTCAGTTCTTTTAAACCTTTAACCGGATCAGGAACTGAGCAGAATACACAGCTGGTAACAATCAAATCAAAATAATTATCTTCAAAATCAAGATTTTGAATATTCATTTCTAACAAATTTACCTCTTTATTATATTTTTTTGCCTTTTTCTCAGCCTCTTTAAGCATTTTAGGGCTGAAATCTATAGCATCAATTTCAAGGCCATCCGGGTAGTATTCAATATTTTTACCGCTTCCAACCCCAGCTTCCAGAAGTCTCATTCCGCTTTTATCAATTTTAGCTTCGACTCTCTGCCAGAGATTCTCACGCCAGTCTCCCATTTTCCCTTTTTCCATGATCAGTTCTAAAGAATCATAGACTGGAGCAATACGATCATAACGCTTTTTGATTTTATTATTTTTACTCATAGCAAAAACTCCTTAATTTTTAACTATATACCCCTATAAGGTATCTTTAAGCATAGTATAACACTCAAGTTTAATCATGTCAAGAAAAAAAAGATGCATATCTCTTTAATGAGAAAGCACCTTAATACTAACTAATATAATAACAACTTAGTTCTTATTTTAATCATTTTTTATTAAAATCTTTTTCTGTCCCTGGAGCGAGATAATCTCTTCTTTCTGCAGTTCTGACAATTTGCGGCTCAATGTTTCCTGGGTAGTTCCGATTAAATTTGCCAGTCCATCCCGACTCAGCGGTAAATTAATTAAAATACCGTTATCTTTTTTTATTCCATTTTCTTTAGCCAGTTCCAACAATAAACGCATAGTTTTTTCTTTTGCATCCTCCAGGGCTAGAGACTGCAGCTTATTTTCTGTTTTATTTAAACGGCTGGTTATTGCCGATAGGAGTTTATAGGAAAGTTCTGGTGATGATTTAATTAATTTTTCCAGTTCATTTTTAGGAAGCAAACAGATTGTGCATTCTCCCACTGCTTCTGCACTACTACTCAATTCTTCGTCTTTAAATAATACTAATTCTCCAAAAAAATCTCCTTCTTTTAATAACCTAAGTATATATTGATTTCCTTCTTCATTACTTCTATATAATTTAACCAGACCTGATTCAATAATATAGATATTCTTTCCTATTTCTCCTTCTAGATAGATTAATTCTCCATTTTTAAAATTTTTCTGTTTGACCAAATTATTTAATTCAGAAATTTTTTCATGATCTAGATCAGAAAAAATTGGGACTTTTTTAACACATGCCTCATGATTGCAAGAATCCATAATATCACCCTTAATTATAAATTTGGACATTTGCTTTCTCTATTTATTATAACTATTATCTAATTAAATTTAAACAAGAAAACAAATGCCCTTTATTATCTATTTAGTCTTTTCTACTTTATATCCTGTTTTTGCAACAGCTTTTTTTAAACCTGATATTTCTATTTTTTCTGGATCATACTCTACATTAGCTTTACTAGTTGTATAGTGAACATCAGCTTTTTTGACTCCTTCTGTTTTATTTAGAACCTGTTCTATCTTATTTGCACAGTCCGGACAACTCAACTCTTCTAAATAAAGTTTAATTTTTTCCATTTTTACTACCTCCAAATTTTATTATTAAAATTCTTTCTTAAATATTTTCTTTTCCTAAAAAATTATTAAGTTTAAGCTGTATCATATCTCAATAAACGCATAGCATTAAAAATCACGATCAATACACTCAACTCGTGAACCAGCATTCCAGAAGCTAGAAATACTTTTTGTCCTAAAACTCCAGCAAGTAAAGCAAAGACAACCAAAACAGCAAAGATAACATTTTGTTTGATATTTCGGTTTGAAGCTTTACTTAATCCAATTGTATAGGGAAGCTTATTTAAGTTATCTGCCATCAGAGTTATATCAGCTGTATCAATGGCAGCATCTGTACCGGCTGCTCCCATTGCAATCCCAATATCTGCTGTTACTAAAGAAGGTGTATCATTTATTCCATCTCCTACCATTGCTACTTTATAGCCTTCTTTTTGATATTCTTCTACTGCCTTCACTTTATCTTCTGGCAATAATTCGGCTTTGTAACCATCAAGATTTAACTCTTCAGCAACTGATTCTGCTATTCTCTCATTGTCGCCAGTTAACATCACTACCTTTTTGATGCCAACATTTTTCAATTTTTCTACAATATTATAGGCATTTTCTCTCGGCTTATCAGCAATGGAAACTAAAGCTATAATCTTATCATTTTCTGCCATTACTACAACTGTTTTACCCTGTTCTTCTAGTTTGTTTTTTTCTTCCTTAATATTTTTGGGAATTTCAAAATTTTGCTCTTTAAACAATCTGCTATTTCCAATCGTAATTTTTTTACTATCAATTTGGGCAGTTATTCCTTTTCCAGTATGAGTTTCAAATTTTACTGGATAATTAATATCTATTTCCAGAGTCTTTTCTGCTCTCTTTTTGATGGCACGGGCCAGATGATGTTCAGAATTAAACTCAGCAATCGCGGCCAGTCTTAAAACTTCTGCTTCATTTTTATTATAAGTTAAAATCTGATCAACTTCTGCTTCTCCTTTACTTAAGGTTCCAGTTTTATCAAAGGCAAGCATATCAATTTCTCCTGATTTTTCTAAGTATTCACCCCCTTTGATTAGAATTCCATTTTTGGCTCCATTACCAATTCCTGCTACAATAGATATCGGAGTCGAAATAACTAGTGCTCCCGGACAGCCAATAACCAGCAGAGTTAGAGAAAGTTTAACACTTCCGCTGATAAAGTAAGAAATAATTGAAAGCAAAATAATTCCTGGTGTATAATATTTGGAAAAGCGCTCCATCAACTTTTGAGTTGGAGCTTTCTCCTCCTGAGCTTCTTCGACAAGTTCAATTATTTTACCAAAAGTAGTATCATCTCCAACTTTTTCAGTTTCAATTTCCAGATAACCATTTTTATTTATAGTTCCACTGAAAACTTCATCTCCTTTTTGCTTTCGGACCGGTTTTGATTCACCGGTAATAGCTGCCTGATTGACTTCGCTTTCTCCTTTAATTACAGTACCATCAATCGGGATTTTTTCTCCCGGTCTGACAATTACTTTTTCTTCTATTTCTACCTCTTCGGCAGCTATTTCTTTTTCTTCTCCCTCTCTGATCACTGTTGCCAGATTTGGAGCTAAATCCATTAAATCTCTAATCGCATCTCTAGCCTTAGCGGTGGTTCTACTCTCTAAATAGGAACCGAAAGCAAAGAGAAAAGTAACAGCTGCAGCCTCCCAGTATTCTCCAATGATAACTGCTCCTACTGCAGCTATTGTTACCAATAAATTTATACTTATCACTTTCATTTTTAAAGTATTATAGGCACTAATTGCCACCTGATAACCAGCAACTACTGCCGCCGCAACCATTGCTGTATTAAAAATTAGAGGATCAAAATTTAATAAATTACTTAACCAGCCGACTACAATTAAAATTCCGGATATAATAACTATTTTTAATTTCTTTTTCATCTCAACCAACCTCCCTGATTACTTTGTACCACCAGTATAACTATTTTTTCGGAAGGCAGCTATGATATAAATCATTTTTTGCAAAAAAAAAGACCTCAGCCAGCTTAAAATTTCAAAGTGACTGAGGTTATAATCTATTAATATTCATTTTTATATTATTAGTATTTTTTTGAGGACAATTAATTTTCCTTTAGACTTAATTAAACTTTAACATCTTAGCATTAATTGCTACAATTACTGTACTCATTGACATCAGAACTGCACCTACTGCAGGAGAAATCATAATTCCAAAACCAGCAAGAACTCCTGCTGCCAGTGGAATTGCAAAGGCGTTATAGCCTGTAGCCCAGAATAAATTCTGCAGCATCTTCTTAAAAGTTAAACTACCAAATTCAATCAGCTTTAAGACATCAAGTGGATCACTTTCAACCAGAATAATATCTGCAGTCTCTGCAGCTACATCTGTACCAGAACCGATAGCAATTCCGATATCTGCTTTTGCCAGAGCCGGTGCATCATTAACTCCATCACCGGTCATTGCTACAAAGTCACCTTCAGCCTGAAGCTCTTCTACCTTTTCCTGCTTCTGATCGGGCAGTACTTCGGCAAAAAAGTCAGTTAAACCAAGCTCATTACTTACATATTCTGCAGTCTTTTGATTATCTCCGGTCAGCATCTTAACTTTAATTCCTCTATCTTTAAGTTTCTGCACGACCTCATAGGAACTGGCTCTAATTTGGTCGGCCAATCTAATCATACCAATTAAATTACCGGCTTCTAAAATAAATACTTCAGTAAATGGTCCTTCTTTTAAGGCTTCTTCTGGCACTTCAATCTCATTTTCCTTTAAATATCCAGGAGAAACAGCTTTCATATCAGTTCCCTCAATTTGTCCAATAACACCTTTACCTTTAATAATTTCGAAATCATCAACTTTTAGTAATTCAACTTGATCAGTGTCAGCCTTTTTTACTATTCCATTTGCGATTGGATGTTCTGATTCCTGCTCTAAAGAAGCAGCTTTCTGTAAAATCTCTTCCTCATTATAGTCATCAGAAAAACTTTCTACAGCTTCAACTCCAAATTCTCCTTCAGTTAGAGTACCTGTTTTATCAAATAAAACTGTATCTATTTTGCGGGCATTCTCAAAAGCAGTCCGGTTGCGGATCAGCAGACCATTTTTAGCAGATAGCGTAGTAGAAACGGCTACAACCAGTGGAATAGCAAGACCTAAAGCATGTGGGCAGGTAATAACCATTACTGTAGCCATTCGCTCAATTGCAAATGCTATATCTCCTGTGATATAGAACCAGCTGCCAAAGGTTAATGTACCGGCTGTAATGGCAATAATAGTCAGCCATAAGGCCGCCCGATCGGCAAAGTTTTGAGTTTTTGATTTTGCTGCCTGAGATTCTTTTACCATCTCAATAACCTGAGATAAATAGCTTTCGTCTCCAGCTTTTTCTATTCTAATTTTAATTGAACTATCTCCGTTAACTGAACCACCAATTACTTCCTCTTCTTCTACTCGTTCAACTGGTTCTGATTCTCCGGTTAACATTGATTCATCTATATAGGAACTACCTTCATAAATTACACCATCAGCCGGAATTTTTTCTCCCGGTTTAACTAAAACCTGATCTCCTTTTTTTAACTCTTTTATTTTAATTTCTTTAACTTCTCCATCAATTATTTTATGAGCTTCATCCGGCATTAATTTTGCCAGTTCTTCTAAAGCCTGAGAAGCTCCCATCACAGATCTCATTTCAATCCAGTGGCCTAAGAGCATAATTACAATTAAAGTTGCCAGCTCCCAGAAGAAAAATCTGCCTTCCAGGCCAAAAACAACTGCAGAACTGTAAAAATAAGCGACAGAAATTGCCAGGGCAATTAAAGTCATCATTCCCGGCTGTTTATCACTTAATTCATCTTTTAAACCTGATAAGAAGGGCCAGCCACCATAAAAGAAAATTAATGTAGAAAGTAGAAATAACAGATATTTACTGCCTACAAATTCAAAACTGTAACCAAAAAAGCTCTGAATCATAGGAGAAAGCACTAAAATTGGAACTGTGATTAATAACGATATTTTAAAACGTTTTTTAAAATCTTCTAGCATTTTTTGATGGTCCATTTTAATACCTCCTGTCTAATTCTTTAAAGTATTAGTTATTATATCTAAATTTATATACTTTTTTAGTAAGATAAAAAATTAAGGGAATTAAAATAATAAGAAACAAAACCGGAACTAAACCAATAGATGTTCCATATACTAAAGGCATTGCTTCATTATAACCCCATCTACCAGTATGCAGGGCATGGGCTTCAAAATAAAAAGCAATTAAAGTAGAATAAAGAAGATGAATCACTATATCTTTACGTTCCCATTTATTTAAAAACCAGTCACTTCTTTTATTTACAAAAGCAAGCAGCAAAAATAATCCCAGCGCTATAAACATATCACCTGTAAAAGCTGAAAACATCAACATCTGATGCTCAAGTCCCTCTCCTCTCATAGTATAAAATATTCCACAAATTGAATATTCCCCAACAGCAAAAATTATTAAAGCAAGCAATATAAAAATCGAAATTAGTCTAAATGTTTTTTTCATAATTATCCCTCTTTTAATTAACAATAATTTTATTTTTAATATACCCCTATGATGTATTTAAATATAGTATAACACTCTGAATTAAGATAGTCAAAAACCCCTCCAGTTTGGAAGGGTCTAAATTTAATCTAACTAAATAATTCAACTGTTTTTTTTGAAATTCTTTCCCCAAAAATCTCGGCTCTTTCTTTTTGATTTTTATTACCTGCCTGAATACAGACAGCTCCAAAATGAGTATACGGTTTTCCTTCTGAAGCTCCAGCTGAATAAACTATCATTCCTTTAACAAGCAGATGACTGATCAAGGTAAGTAAAGCTGAGTCAGCGCCTCCGCCAATAAAATTTTCGGTTGCAAATACAGCGCCTAACTTATCTTTATAATTAATTTTTTTGTTTCTATCTAAAAATGATTTCATCTGCCAGCTGATATCTCCAGTATAGGTTGGGCTACCCAAAATAATAGCCTGAGAAGAATTAACAAATTCAATATCAACCTCTTCAATTGACATCACTTTTGTTTTAACCTCTTTAACTTTAAGACAGCCCTTTTCAATAATTTCAGCTACGCTTTCTGTATTGCCGCTTTCACTATGATATAATATAGATATGTTCATCTAATAAATCCCCTCCTGATAAATTTAATATTTATGTTTTTGATTTTTATAAATTTTAATCTAAGAAATATTTGCAGCTGCTTTTTTGGCAGCAACATTATTACTTTTAACAGCTTTTTCTGACTTACGCATTCTAGCTGCATAAAAGTTAATAAAACCAGCTGTTATTATTACTGATCCTCCCAAGATACTTAATGAATCAAGCATTTCATTGAAAAATATTAAACCAATCAAAGCTGAAAAAACTATATTTGTATAAGCATAAATAGAAACTTCTCCTGCCTCGCTAAAACGATAGGCCTGAGTAACAAGCAGTTGAGCAATAACTGCAAAAATTCCAAGCGCAAAAAGAGCAACTGCTTCTTTTAAATTTGGAATAACAAAGTTACCCCAAAAAAGAAAAGGTACTGTTGATAATGTTGAAAAAGTACAGAAAAACAAAACAATAGTTTCAGATGAGTCACTTTTTCTTAAATGTCTTAAAAGAGTATAAGATATACCTGATAATATCCCGGCACTTAATGCAATTAAAGCAGGAATCATTTCAGAACTAAAACTTGGTTTGATTACAAGAATCGCTCCTACAACAGCAAATCCTAGGGAAAAAATCTGTGGTTTTTTTATCTTCTCATTTAAAAATATTGAAGCAAAAATCATAACAAAGAATGGAGAAGTTTTATTTAAAATAACAGCATCAGCCATTTTCATCTGTGAAATCGCATAAAAATAACTTACAATTCCTAAAACGCCTATAAAACTTCTTAATAAAACAATATTTAAGTTATTCGCCCTAATATTTTTATCATTTTTGTTAATCATAAAGAGAGCAAAAAATATACCAACAAGATTTCTGAAAAATATTTTTTCAGCCAGTGGAATATCACCTAAAAACTTAACTGCACCTACCATTAAAGCAAAAAATACTGAAGATAGAACCATATACATTATACCCTTCTCATCATCATCCACTTTTAACACCTCTTTAATTTAATTTGTGACTTTAAAAATTTAACTGTCAATAATTATACAAGTACTTATTGATTATGTAAAGGGGTTTTTGTTGATTATTTTAAGTTTAATAATTGGCAATCTTTTAAGTGAAATTTAATACTTAAATAAATCCTTTTTAAAGCTTTATTAGAGACTAATATTAAACTTAACTTATCTTCTCATTCTAAGTTTAAAATACTCTGTTTATATGCTGTAATGGGAGATATACTTCCAATATAAAATAAAGTTATCCAACATAAGATATTATTATTTTAGTATTGTTAATAAATAGTATATAATTGGTATAGAAACTTGTGAATAATATTATAAATAACTTTTGTTTGAATTTAGTATAATTTTTTTTGGTTTTTTGCTTGGTTTTTTGTTTAGTTTTGCGAATTTTAGAACAAAGTTATTTGATATTCAAAAAATATAAGGAGGGAACTTTTTAATGAAAAAATTTGAAAAAGTTTTAGGATTCACAGCTATTATTATAATCTTAGCAGCAGCCAAATTTTGGCTAAAAACAGATCTTTTATTTTTTAGATTGTTAGCCGGATCAGGACTGGGTTATGCTCTAGCCAGAGCTTACACTGGATTTGCCGGTAGTGTCAATAGAGCTTATAGAACTGGTTCAACTAAATTAATGAGAGCTATGCTATTTATGTTCTTTATCACAGCCGTTTTAATGACTGCTTTTTTATTTGGTAAAGATCCAGCAAGCTACAACCTTTGGATTAAACCAATTAACATTGGCTTAATGTTGGGAGGTTTCTTATTTGGCTTTGGAATGTCTATTTCAGTTTGTTGTGCTAGTGGTGTTTTGACTGATTTACCTCAGGCTCTACCACGTGCATTTACAACTTTAATTTTCTTTATGATAGGAGTATTTGTAGGTTTTCCCGTTCAATATACTGCTAGCTGGGTTCAAGAATCATGGATCAGCAGTTATATTGGTTATAGAACAATGGGCGGTGTTTTTCTGCCAGACTTATTTCAGGGAGATGGTTTTGAAGGCTATTTAGGAGCCTTAACTGTTTTTGGTGCAATCTGTTTACTATTTACCTTTTTATCCTATTATTACGAAAAGCGTAAAAAATTGAATGGTGAATACAGCGGCTTGGAAATAGAAAAAATTCAGGAAAACTTAGAACCTATGGATTTGAAAAATTTCAAATTGTTTAGTTCTGATACTTATTACCACCTTGTTGAAAAACCATGGACCTTAAAACAGGGAGCTATTGCGTTAGCGGTAATTGTTACAGTAATGATGGGAGTAACAGGATATGGTTGGGGAGTATCTCAGGCCTACGGTATCTGGTTTGGTAAAATATTAATGTTATTTGGTATTTCTGCCGAAGCTATTGCAGAATTCACTCAATTATCAGCCCAAAACTTTATAACACCTTTCTTTGAACATCAAACTTCTGTCCAGAACTTTGGTATCTTAGTTGGTGCAGTTATTTATCTATTAACTGCAGGCAAATTTGTGGAATTCTTTAATAGTGAACTGCATATTAACAAAAAACAAGTGCTAATGTATTCTCTTGGAGGATTAACAATGGGCTTTGGTACTCGTGTAGCTCAGGGTTGTAATGTTGGTGCATTATTCACTCCAATTTCTAACTTTTCTTTATCAGGCTGGGTTTTCTTGATCTTTATGATAATTGGTGGAGTTATTAGTAATAAATTTAGTGAAAAAGTATTTTAAAATTAATAAGTAACATGCTGGCTGAGCTAACAAGTAAATAGTAGCTAAGTCAGTGATTAATAATACAAAATTTACAGGAGGAATAAAATATGAGTAAAAAGATCTTAGTTGTTGGGGGAGTAGCTGGTGGTGCAGGTACAGCTGCTAGAGCAAGAAGATTAGACGAAGATGCAGAAATTATAATGTTTGAACGCGGACCACATGTTTCATTCTCAAATTGTGCTTTACCATATCATTTAAGTGGGGTTGTTAGAGACTGTGATGATTTAGTTTTAATGTGCCCTTCTAAATTTGCTGAACAGTATAATATTGATGCTCGGGTTAATAATGAAGTTTTAAGCATCAATAGAGAAGAAAAAACTGTAGAAGTTAAAAATTTAGAAAAAGGAGAAACATATACTGAAGACTATGATAAATTAGTACTCTCTCCTGGTGCTAATCCAATTAGACCAGGAAGTATTAAGGGTGTAAACAATGATAATGTCTTTACTATCCGTAATGTAGTTGATATTGATAAGTTAAATCAGTATGTAAAAGAAAACAATGTAGAAAACGTAGCAGTAATCGGTGCTGGATATATTGGAGTTGAAATTGCTGAAAACTTTATTCACTCTGATAAAAATGTAGCTTTAGTAGAAGCTATGGATCAGGTAATGCAGCCTTTTGATTTTGATATGGCTCAAATTATTCAAAAAGAACTTTATGATAATGGAGTTGATGTTGTTGTATCAGATCCATTAACTGAGGTTAATGATGACCACGTAGTTTTAAAATCTGGTAAAAAGATTGATGCAGAGGCAGTTGTTTTAGCTATCGGTGTTAGTCCAGAAACAGAGCTGGCTGAAGATGCAGGACTTAAAATCGGAGAAACAGGTGGAATTGAAGTAAATCATAATTATGTAACGAGTGATCCTGATATTTATGCTGTAGGAGATGTAATCGAAGTTTATTCTAAAATTGCTCGTTCCAAAACAAGATTGCCACTTGCTGGACCTGCTCAAAGACAGGCCAGAGCTGCAGCTAACCATATCTATAATATTCCTACAAAAAATAATGGAGTAATTGGTACTTCAGTAATTAGAGCTTTTGATTATAATGCAGCAGCAACTGGTTTAAATGAAAAGCAGCTAAAAGATGCTGGTATTTCTTATGACTTTGTCTATATTATTCCAACAGATAAAGTTGGTTTAATGCCAGATGCTAATCCTTTACACTTTAAATTGATTTACGAAGTACCAACAGGTAAAATTTTAGGTGCTCAGGCTGTAGGTAAAGGTAATGTAGATAAAAGAATTGATGTGATGGCAACAGCAATTTTAATGGATGCTACAGTAGAAGAATTGACAGAATCAGAGCTTGCTTATGCTCCTCTATTTTCTACTCCAAGAAATGCTGTTAATCAATCTACTTTAGTTGCCACAAACTTAATTAATAACCGCTATAATCAGGTTCCAGTAACTAAGGTTAGAGAATTAGTTGAAAATGATGCTTTTATTGTAGATGTTCGTGAAGAAGATGAATATCAAGCTGGACACTTAATTAATTCAGTTAATATTCCTTTAAGTGAACTAAGAGAAAGAACAGATGAAATACCTAAAGATAGACCAGTATACTTACACTGTCGTTCAGGTCAGAGAAGTTACAATGCAGTTTTAGCACTGCAGGGTCGAGGCTATGATAATGTGATTAATGTCTCTGGTTCATTCTTAGGTATCTGCTTCTACGAATATTTCTTAGATCAGACAACTGATCGTAAAAAAATTGTAACAGAATATAATTTTAACTAAAGTTTTGTTACCGAATATTAAAAAATTATTAAATTAACTCTTACTAACTAAAAAAATATAAAATCAAAAGATACCAGAATCTGAAAATCACTTCAGATACCAGGTGCTCTATTAATCAGACCATCAAGCTTAAACTTGGTGGTCTTTTTAATCATATATTATCGCTTTTAAAATTGATAATTTGGAATAAATATGATATCTTTGATGGTAGTATATGACTAATGTTCAAAAAGATAGTCTTAATTATAAGGACGTGTAAATAAATGGCTTTAGATAATAATCAAAATAATAAAAAAGAAAAATCTAATGCTTCTCAAAATGCTGAAAAAACTATCAGCAGAGAATCAAATAAAAATAAAAAAAGCAAAACAGAAAGGGCCTTAACTTTCTTAACCTGGGCTTCTATCTTTATTTTATGGTATGTAATTACAAAATTAGGAATTTTCACCCCTACTCTGCTGCCAGGACCAGTAAGGGTTTGGCGAGCTTTTCTTAGAATATTGGAAAATGGATATAATGGGGTTCCACTCTGGGTTCATTTAGGAGCAAGTTTCAAACGTTTATTTGTTGCTCTTTTTTTCGCAATTTTTTCTGCCGTACCACTTGGTCTTTTAAGTGGTTATTTTAATAAAATAGAAGCTGTGATTGATTCTGTGGTTGAGTTTTATCGCCCACTTCCACCACTAGCTTATTATACTCTTTTAGTGCTTTGGTTTGGTATTGATGATACTTCAAAACAAATTCTTTTATTTTTAGCTGCTTTTGCTCCAATATATATTGCCTGTGTTTCAGCAGTAAGGAAGCTAAATCAAGACTTTGTTTTAAGTGCTAAGTCACTGGGCGCTGCCCAAAAAGATGTGTTCTTTAAAATTGTGCTTCCTGCTTCCTTACCGGAAATTTTTACTGGAATTAGAACAGCCTTTGGTGTTGCCTATACAACTCTTGTTTCTTCGGAAATGGTTGCAGCAACCTCTGGTATTGGTTGGATGGTTCTTGATGCTTCTAACTTTTTAAAAAGTGATGTTATTTTTGTTGGAATCATAATTATGGGAATTACTGGAGTAATTATTGATGCGGGATTAAGATTTCTAGAGCGAAAAATAATTTTCTGGAAAGGTCATGTATAATAAAAAATGGATAGTTAATAAAAACAGGGGGTAAAAAAATGAAAATTAAATCTAAAAAAATACTGTTATTCTTGTTAATTACTGCTTTAGCTTTAACTTTAACAGCTTGTGGTGGCGATCAAACTCAAAATGATAGTGCTGAATCTTTACCTGATGAAATTAATTTTGGAATATTGAGAGTCCCAAATGATCAAACCATAGCAATCGCTGAAGGATTTTTTGATGATTATTTTACCGAGCGTGGAATTGAAGTTAATACTAGAGTTTTTGATTCAGGTGTTGAAGCAAATCAAGCCCTAGCTTCAGGTAGTATAGATTTTGCTACAATGGGTAATACAAATGCAATAACCGCTTTAGCTCGTGACTTAAATGTAGAATTAATCTGGATTCATGAAGTACTGGGAGAAAATGAAGCTCTAGCAGTAAAAAATGGTTCCGGAATCGAGGAAGTTGAAGATTTAGTTGGAAAAAGAATTGCTGTTCCTTTTGCTTCTACAGCTCATTATATTCTTTTAAATGTTTTAAAGGAAGCAGGAATTGAAGAAGATGTTCAACTATTAGATATGCAGACTGCCGAAATTGTAGCAGCCTGGGAACGGGGAGATGTTAAAGCAGCTTATACCTGGCAGCCAACTTTAGCTCAACTTTTAAAAAATGGTTATACTCTAACAGATAGTAAAGAAATGGCTGATAAAGGATACATTACTGCCAATGTAGATGTTGTACGCAAAAAATTCTCAGAGAATTATCCCGAATTAGTTGCTGATTTTATATCTGCTTTGAATCAAGCTGGAAATATTTATCGAAATGATCCAGAAAAAGCTGCAAAAATTGCTGGAGATAAATTAGGTCTTGAAACAGAAGTTGCTTTACATCAAATGCAGGGCACTACCTGGAAAACTCGGGAAGAGCTCTTGAGTTCTGATTTCTTTGGTACTGTAGATGAACCCGGAAAATTTGCTGAAA
Source organism: Halanaerobium saccharolyticum subsp. saccharolyticum DSM 6643 (assembly GCF_000350165.1). Taxonomy (NCBI): domain Bacteria; kingdom Bacillati; phylum Bacillota; class Clostridia; order Halanaerobiales; family Halanaerobiaceae; genus Halanaerobium; species Halanaerobium saccharolyticum. The sequence goes on along the minus strand of NZ_CAUI01000005.1, from coordinate 337,505 downwards.
TTATGAAAGATACCTCTGATTTTCTGCAGGCTCAAGGTTCTATAGAAGAATCACCTTCTCAAGCCGCATTTAATGAATATGTTAATCCAGAATATATCAAAATGTCTCTAGAAAATGACCAAACTAACTATTAAAATAATTTAGATAAATTAATTTAGATAAGAAAGGATATATTTTATGGCTGCTCAAAAAGAAAAAGAGAGCTTAATTAAAATTGAAAATATGAGCTTAGAATATGGAGAAAGTATTAACTCCACTCTAGCTCTAAAAAATATTAATCTAGAAATTAATAAGGGTGAATTCATCTGTGTTTTAGGACCTTCTGGTTGTGGAAAAAGTTCTCTGCTTAAATGTATTGCTGGTTATGTAAATCCTACTTCTGGCAAAGTTTTAATGCAGGGCAAGGAAGTTGATGGTCCCGACTGGCACCGAGGAGTCGTCTTTCAATCTCCAACACTTTATCCCTGGATGACAGTCAATGAAAATGTTGAATTTGGTCCCAAAATGAGAGATTTACCTAAGGCTGAAATCGAAGATATCCGTGAATATTTTTTGGAAGAGGTAAATTTGAGCGGTTTTGGTGAAAATTATACATTCGAATTATCCGGTGGAATGAAACAGAGGGTGGCTATTGCCCGAGTCCTGGCCAATTATCCACAGGTTGTTTTGATGGATGAACCTTTTGGTGCTCTAGATGCTTTAACCAGAGAAAATATGCAGAATTTAATTAGAAATATCTGGGAGGAAAATAATACTACAATATTTTTTATTACTCATGATGTAGATGAAGCTTTGCTGCTGGCAAATAGGGTTGTAGTAATGTCTAAACAACCTGGAGAAATCATTAGAATTTTTAATGTTGATTTTACTGATCAAATCTTTAAAAAAGGAACTAAAGAAGTTATTTATAATGATGATTACTTTAAAGTTAAAAACGAAATTATGGATATTATTCACAGTCAAATTGATTAAAGGATATTTAAAATATAATTTAATAATTTATAGAGAAAACCCCCATATCAAAATGACATGGGGGTTTTTAAAGTTCTTATTTAGTTAAAACTTTATTTTACAGCAACAAGTGAAATTTCAACTGCTACACCTTTTGGTAAGCTGCCTACTTCTACACAAGCTCTTGCTGGTGGCTCTTCTTTAAAGTATTCTGCATAAATATCATTTACCGCAGAAAAATCATTGATGTCATCAAGGAAAATCTCTGATTTAACAACATCTTTAAATGTACAATCTGCTGCTGCTAGAACGGCTTTAAGATTTTTTAAAACTCTCTTTGCCTGCTCCTCAACTCCACCATCTATAATTTCTTGAGTTTCTGGATCGATAGCAATCTGTCCAGATAAATAAACTGTATTACCTGCCTTAACCGCCTGTGAATATGCACCTACTGCTGCTGGTGCTTGATCTGTATGAATAATTTCTTTTGCCATTTTATATTCCTCCTATTATTTTTATTTTTTAGAAATAGCAAATTAGATTTAATTAATTATATTAAATTAAATCTAAAATTTATTTTAAACCTTTAATTTCATAATCATGGTTTTCTAGAGTTTTTATTATTTCTTTAACATGCTCTGAATTTTTAGTTTCTAAACTTACCTGAACTTGTGCATGTTTTATAGAAATTTCTGGTGTAAGTCTATCATGAGTAACTGAAATTACATTTGCTCCAGTTTCACTAATAACAGATAGCAGGTCTCTTAGTGCTCCTGGTTTATCAAATAGAGATGTTTCAAAACTAATCCGTCTTCCTGCTTTAATCATACCTCTATCAATAATTGTGGAAATCATATCTAAATCTATATTACCTCCACTTAACACAATTGCAATTTTTTTGCCTTGAATATTTATTTTATCATTTAATACAGCTGCTAGAGTTGTTGCTGAAGCTCCTTCAACAATAAGTTTAGCTCTTTCCATAAGTAATGATATAGCATGAGCAATTTCTTCTTCTTCAACAGTTACTATGTGATCAACATATTCAGAGATTATTTTATATGTTATATCTCCAGGACATTTAACTGCAATTCCATCAGCTATTGTCTCAACTTTATCTAAATTAGCAAGACAACCCTGCTTCATAGATTCAGACATACAGGCAGCATTTGCAGCTTCAACACCTATAACCTCTATATCAGGATTTGATTCTTTTAGAGCAACTGCAACACCAGAAAGCAGTCCTCCTCCTCCAATAGGAGTAATTACCACATCTACATCAGGTAAATCTTCTAGAATTTCAAGACCGATAGTACCCTGACCCGCAATTACATCTGGATCATTAAATGCAGGAATAATTGTCGCTCCATTTTCCTTAGCAAATCTTTCTTCTTCTGCATGAGCCTCATCATAGCTCTCACCACTTAAAATTACATCAGCACCATAACCTTGAGTCGCATTTATCTTACCAATTGGTGCTCCTTCTGGCATAACTATTGTAGATTTGATACCCATCTGGGTTGCTGCTAAAGCAACCCCTTGAGCATGGTTTCCTGCTGAAGCAGCAACTACACCATTTTTCTTTTCAGCTTCAGTTAAATTACTTATTTTATTATAGGCACCACGAATTTTAAAGGAACCTGTTCTCTGTAAATTTTCCAGCTTCAAATAAACTTCATTCCCACTCATTTTACTGAATGTTCTTGATTTATCTAAATCAGTCTTTATAGCAACACCTTTTAACTTTTCACGAGCAGTTTTTATATCTTCTAAACTAACAACAGCCATCCTTTTCCTCCTTAATAATTAACATGAAATTGTCATTTTTTATGGTTGAAGCCTTTCCCTATAAATTAAGATTATTTTTTATATTATTTATTATTATCCACTTCTTTAAGATAATTATAAATAGTATAGCGGGAAACATTTAACTTCTCTGCAGTATGATCAACAGCACCTTTAATCATAAATGCTCCCTTCTTATCTAAGTATTCAATAACCTTTATTTTATCATTCTTTTCCATATAGGGAATTGGTTTTTCTACATCTTTGATAGCATTACTAATCATTTTTTCCATTACATCATTTATATCGTCAGCAAAAATTTCATGTTGAGTATCTGTATCGTTAGTACTCTTTTTCTTTTGATTATCAAGAGCACAGAAATTTTTAATAGTATTTTCGACCATATAAAGATCAGTAATATTATAATTTACACAGAGACAACCTAATACCTGACCATTATCATCTGTTACAAACATTGTAGAAGATTTTAAGATTCTTCCATCTTCTAACTCGTTTTTGTAATTTAAAACATCATCAGGATCATTTTCATCTCTTAATCTTTTTAAACCTACATCAGTAATTGGACCACCAATTTCTCTATCTGTTAGCTCACCTGCAATAAAGATTATGGACTCTTCTGGTTTACTTAAATCATGTAACACTACTTCTGCTTCTTTGCCCAAGAACTGAAATATACCTTCAGCAACTGATTTCATATTATCAAGATAAGGATGGACTTCTCGCTTTTCATCTACCGAAATTCTCATTAACTGGCTGGCCCCCATTTTTTATTATGCTACTTTTTCTTTAATAGATCCAGTTTTCTTTCCAATTGCATCAACTATAATAGCAATCGCTCCATCACCTGTTACGTTAGTAGCTGTACCAAAACTATCTTGTGCAAGATAAAGTCCAATCATTAAAGCTGTTGCACCTTCTCCAAAACCTAAGATAGATGTTAATAAACCTAAAGCTGCCATAACTGCTCCACCTGGAACTCCTGGCGCTGCAACCATTGTTACACCAAGCATTAAGATAAAGTGGAAAAATGAAGCAAAGGTTGGTGTACCACCCTGAATCAGAACAACAGCAATAGCACAGGTTGTTAAGGTAATTGTACTACCAGCAAGGTGTACAGTCGCACATAAAGGTATTACAAAGTCAGCAATTTTTTCTGTAATATTATTCTTTTTAGCACTTTTTAGTGTTACAGGAATTGTTGCCGCACTTGACATTGTACCAATAGCAGTTGTATAAGCAGGAATCATGTTTTTAAGACTCTTAAATGGATTTTTACCGGAAGCACTACCAGCAATAGTATAAAGAATTACTAAGTAACCAAGATGCATAGCAATGATTAAAGCAAATACCTTTCCGAAAACATTTAATGTTTCAAATGCAGTACCAGAATAAGCCATGTTAGCAAAAACACCAGCAATATGGAATGGTAAGAATGGAATAATGACATTTTCAATAACAAGAACAATAATATCTCTAAACTCTGTCATAAATCCATACAGATTCTGATGATCTCCATTATGTCTAATATGATTAATTCCCATACCAATTACAAAAGCAGTTACAAGAGCTGTCATAACTCCAAGCAGTGCAGGTATTTCAAGAGTTAAAAATGGTTCTAAACCACCTTCTTCTGGATTTGCTACATTAGCACTCTTTACAATAGCAGGTACAATTCTACTACCGATTAAATAAGCAGCTGTTCCTGCGGCAACTGTAGAACAATACGCTATTAAAACAGTTGAACCTAAAAGTCGACCCGCTTTATTACCAAGTTCTGCAATTCCAGGAATAATAAAAGCTAAAATTACAAATGGAACTATGTAATTTAAAAATTCCCCAAAAATATGTGTGAATGTATAAAGTAATCTGGAAACTGTCTCAGGAAAAAACATTCCAATTATAATACCAGAAATAATACCTAATAATAGCCTTGGAACTAATCCTATTTTTTTTAACATTTAATAACACTCCCTAAATTCTTTGTTTTTTAATTTTTGTGAAGTTTTAATAAGTAATAGATTTGATAATTTCACTAATCATTTGATCATTTCATTAATCAGCTGATTCTTATCATTTAGTTTTATGATAGACTTATGTAATTATAATTACTCCCAAACCTCCTTTTATTAATTTTTGATAAATCAGCTTTTCCCGACCTTATATAGCTTATATTTTTGCAATAATTATTACCGCAAAAATTTATTATTAGTTTTAATATTAAGATTTAAGAAAATATCCTCATTTATATTTTAAAACTATTTCAACATTTTGTCAAGCTATTATTAAAAATTTTTAATAAATACTTAAAATAAAAATAGAAAGAACCCAAAAAGGCCCTTTCTATTTTTGTATGTCTGGTATATTTTTGCGTATCTGCTTACTGAACTACTTCATAACCTTTATTTGACCAACCATAAGGTTCATTCATAGGAGTACCCATACCACCATTAAGTGATACAGCATCATAACCTAACATTCTTAGTCCAGCTACTGTTTGACCAGCTGTTTGACCTGTATAACAGTAGATCACTAGCTTCTTATCCTGTGGAAGCTGACCGAAATATTGTTCCATTCCAGCACCCCAAGGAATATTTACTGCACCTTCAATATGACCTTCGGCATAAGCACTTGCCTGTCTAATTGAAACAACCATCATATCCGCATCAGAATCTAAAGCCATTTTTAGCATATCTTCAGAAATCTTATAGTTTTTATACATTGAATCACTAACATCTGCAAGACCTTTAAAATAATCTACTACTGCAGTTTTAATTTCTGGATTAATTTCATAATCTGTAACTTCACCTAACTGATTACTGGAAGTTTCAACTACATTCTCATAACCTTCTACCTTTGAAATTCCTAAATTCCAACCAAATCTAACTGATTTAGTTTCGAAACCAGCAAAGTTTAAAAGACCTACAGTCTGATTAGCTGTCTGACCTGTATAACAATAAACATAAATAGTTTTATCTGCAGGTAACTTATCTAAGTTATCAGCAATTGCATCTGGGCCCCAAGGTAAATTAATTGCACCTTTAACATGGCCTTCATTATAAACATCAGGCTGTCTGATATCGAGAACAAATAAATCTTCTCCAGCTTTTAATTTTTCCACAAAAGCTTCTTCCCCAATCATAGCGTTATCTTCTGGAAGGTTTGCAAAATAATCATTTACTGCATCTTCTACTGCATCGGATACTGCAAAGGCTGATGTTGAAACTACAAGCAGTGCCATAACCACTAGTGCCATTGATAATAAAATTCTTCTTTTTCTCATTCATATTCCTCCTAATTTTTTGATAAATAATTAATCTGAACTAAATTGCAAAAATGAAATTTATTAAAATATATTTCACAAACTTGACTAAATAAAAGCTCTCAACTCCAGGCCAAGAACTTTTACTATTAACATTTAATAATACTAAATTTTTTTAGGAACCATCCTGAGCACTTGGTTCTGCAGGTGCACCAGTTGGCATTGCTTTTGGTGTAGAACTGTCTGATGACCATTCAATCCAAGCCCCATCATAAAGCTTTAAGTCTCTATAGCCAGCATTATGTAAAGCTATATAACTCTGTGCAGCTCTAATTGAAGTTTGACAGTACATAATAACCTCTTTATCTGGTGTAATATCATTATCAGGATAATATCTTTGAATATAACTTGGTGGATAAAATTCTCCATTATCCTTATTATTATCTACATAATTAATATGAATAGCTCCCGGAATAATTCCTTCACTAACTTCGTCTGCAGTTCTAACATCTAGAATTGCGACATCATCACTAGGATTATTAACCTGAGCAAGTATTTCATCTTTAGTAGCAATTAAATCTTCATTTTTTTCGTCTGCTTTATATTCTAGAGCCTCAACTTCATACTCACCCGAAGTAAAAGTAGCACCAGCTTCTTCTAAAGCATTTAAACCACCGCTTATCACCTTCATATTATCAGTACTATGACCATAAACCAGCATTGTCCACCATAGTCGTGCTGCATCCATGTTATTATTATTATCATATATTAGTACTTTTGACTGATTAGTTATACCATTATCTCCTAAGGAAGATTCAATTTTAGAAGCATCTGCCAACATATTAGGATAGGGTCCAAAAGTGGTGATATCATTTCTAGCAATATTTACTGCACCATCTAAATGCTGATCTTCAAAATCACCAGATTTTTGAGCATCAACCACAACTACCTCTTCTTCCTCCATTACCTTTAAAGCTTCATCTGCTGTAATTATATCCTGTCCCACTTCACCGGGCACAGAAATATCTGCTTCACAGCCTGTAAGAACAATCGCAAAAACTAATAGAAGAAACAATATTTTTGCAGTCTTTTTCATTTTTCCACCTCCAATATTTATATTGTTAAAATTGGAACAATCTCTATTAATATTATAAAACATATTAGGACCTTTTAGTTATAACATTTGCTAATAGTATATTCAATTATCAAATGAAAATTAATTATTCTTATTTATTTCAAGCATTTATTTTAAAAGCTAAGAACACCTATGATATAATCATTGTAAGCTAAAAATATTTTTTAGGGAGTTTTATTATGTTAACTTTATTAAAAGAAAAACTAAAAAAAATAAATGCTTGGCATTTAATTCTAATCTTTTTTATTATAAACATTTCTTTCCTAACAACTTTTCCTTTCATCCATTCAGATGAAGCCTGGTTAAGTGGTCTTTCAAGAAAGATTATGTTAACTGGTAATTTAGCAAGTACAGAAAGTTTTTTTGATCTGTTGCCCCGATATCCACATGCCATAAAAATATTCTTTCACCTAATCCAGATTATATTTATCAAAATTTTTGGCTATAAAATATTTGCTTTCAGATTAATTTCACTACTAACTGGAAGTTTATCTCTTTATATTTTTTATAAAATTTCATTTTTGATAACTAAATCTAAAATTTTAAGTTTGTCAGCACTACTTATATTGGCAGTTGATATTCATTTTATTTATAGCTCTCACTTAGCACGTCAGGAAATTATTTTAGTTTTTATCTTCTTAGCTGCTTTTTATTATTTTTTAAAAAAGATTATTGATCTTAAAAATAAAAATATTAATAATTATAATTTAAAATCAAGCCCAAAAATTAAAGAGAACATTACTCTCGGAATAATTTTGGGATCAGCAATCGGTTTTCATCCTAATTCATTTATTATTGCTCTCCCCTTTATTTTTATATATAGTTATTATTTACTTTCTAATAAAAAAATTTTTTTAAAAGCTATTTCATTTTTGCGATTTCTTTAGGGGTTTGTGCACTTTTATTCATTTATCTTAGCTTTAAATTTGATCCTAACTTTATTAATAATTACAGCAGTTATGGGGCTGAATTAGGTGTTTTAAATTCTTTTACAACTAAATTAGAAAACTTTAAGTATTTCTATCAAAAATTATTTTATAGAATTAGCGGAACTTATTACATTCCACCAATTAAATTACAATTTATATTTTTTGCTTTTACTTTTTTAGCTTCTCTAGTAAAAACATTTTTGAAAAAAGATAGACTAAATTTATATTTAATATTAAGTCTAATAGCAATAAATGTCGGTTACTTTATAATTGGTAGATATAATCAGACATCAATTATTTTTATTTTCCCTATTTTTTATTTGCTATTTTTAAATTTAATTAAAGACTTAGACATAAAATTTTATTCAGTTTTGATTATAGTCTTGACAGTTAGCTTAAGCTTAAACACAGCTTTTACCTTAATTGAAGACAGTCATTATAATTATGATGATTATTTAAATCAAATAGCAGAGGTTGTAGATAAAGATGACAGGGTTCTTGCTAATTTAAATGCTGATTATTATTTTAAAGATGGTAGTCTTTTTGACTATCGAAATCTTGCTTACCTAGAAGAAAGCAATCTTTCTTTTTCAGATTATATAGTTAAAAATAAAATTGAATATATAATTTATCCAGAAGAAATGGATTTTATTTATCAAACAAGACCCACCTGGAATATACTTTATGGAAACTTATACCCTTATTATTCAGAGATGCAAAAATTTATAGAAAATAAAAGTAGACTGGTTAAAACATTCAATAATTCGACTTATGCAATCCGAATAGTTAGAGAAATTGATAAAAAGGACTGGACAGTCAAAATCTATAAAGTTAATTCTCAAGTTTATACTGAAGCTGCTCAAAAAGCTGATTAAATTTTAAACTATTTCTATTGCGGGGGCGACTTAAATTATTTTCTACCTCAGCTATTATTTCTCCAGGTTCATTTTTCATTAATACTATCTTGTCAGCCAAAAAAACAGCCTCTCTTATATCATGAGTCACAAAAATAACTGTTTTTTCTTCTTCCTGCCAGATTTCATTTAATAAATGTTGGAGTTCTCTCCTGGTCTGACTATCAACACTACCAAATGGCTCATCCATCAGCATTATCTCTGATTCTGATGCTAGAGTCCTGGCCAGAGCAACTCTTTGTTTCATACCTCCAGAAAGCTGATGTGGATAATAATCACGATAGGAAGCAAGTTTAACTTCTTTTAAATAGTTTAATGCCCTACTTTCTATTTCTTTTTTATTAAGTTTTTCCTTTTTGTTTTGAGATGCTGCTTTGACTGCAAAAATAATATTATTGAGTACTGTCTGCCAGGGAAAAAGCTGTTCAAAGTCCTGAAAAAGCATAACTCTATCCAAATTAGCTTTTTTTATTTCCTTTTCTTTTTTTAAAATTTTTCCCTTTTCTGCTTTCAAAAAACCAGCTATAATTTTAAGCAGAGTCGATTTACCACATCCAGACGGACCAAGAATAGTAATAAATTCATTTTTTTTAATCTGAAGCTCGATATTTTTCAATACTTTTATTGTTCCTTGTTCAGCCGGATAACTCTTTTCTATATTTTTTAGCTCTAAATATGAAGTCATTTTAACATACCCCATTTTTTAACTGTCTTATTTTCTAGTATATTAAAAATAAAATCTTCTACTGTCACTCCAATAATAACTATTACAATAATCCCTGCAAAAACACCAGGTAAATCAAAAAATACTCTTTTTTGAAAGATATACCAGCCCAAACCACCAAGGCTGTTTATAGCTCCAAATAACATTTCAGCACTTATTAATGCTCGCCAAGATCTGGCCCAGGCTATTTTTAAGCCTGAAATAAAATAAGGAAATGAGGCTGGAATTAAAATTTTGAACATAAACTCAAATTTATTCAAACGATAATTTTCAGCAATTAAGGTATAAATTTCTGGAATAGAGTTAAAGCCTGTACTGATATTTAAAACTAAAGGCCATAATACTGAATGAATAATTACAATCAATATTGCAGTTTTACCAGAACCAAACCAGATTAAAATCAAAGGCATTAAAGCAATTCCTGGCAACGGATGAGCCAGTGCTGTAAGTGTATCAATTAAACTAGCAGCTGTTTTTGAAAAATAAGCTATAAGTGATAAAAGCAAGGCTGTAGTTGTGCTAATAAATAATCCTTGAAAAATAATTGAAAGTGAAAAATAAATCTGTTTGAGCAAATCTCCATCTATAAAACCCTTAATTAAAGATAAAAATATCTTATCAAGTCCTGGAAATATCATTTCAGAAAAAACATTACTTAATGCTGTTAACTGCCAGCTAATGGCTAGAATAATAATCCAAATTAGCCTCTGCAAATATTTATTTTTCATCTGAATCAGCTGTCCCCTGATCAAAAATAAGTTCTGAAATTGGATAATCTCCCCGGCTTAAATAACCTTCAGCAGCCATAAACTTCATGAATTTTTCCAACCCCTTAATCTCTTGCGTGTATCTCATTCCCGGCCAGCTTAAGTATTCTGCTAATTCTTTTTTATTTAAATTATAATTAGCTGCCAGAATTTCTGCAGATTCATCTGGCTTTTCATTAATATATTTTATTGCTTTAGTTAAAGCTTCTTCAAAAAGTTGGTAGTTTTTAGAATTTGATTGATAAAATTGAATAGTACTTACTCCAACAATAAAAGTAAAATCACCCTCGAAAGCATCTTTGGCGCTTAAGATTTGCTTAATCCCTGACTCTCTGCTCTCTAAAAATAGATACGGAGGCGATGCAAAATGAGCACTAAGCTCCTTCCCTGCTAAAAGCGAATTCATGGCATCTGGATGATTCATAGTTAAAAGCTGGTCATCAAATGCCTCTGCATTACCAAGTTCATTTTCAGCTGCCATGGATAATAAAATATGCTGAATACTTCCTGGTTGGGGCAAAGCAATTCGATTTTCAGCTTTAAAATCAGCAAGAGAATTTATATTCTCCTTATTGCTCATTAAACCAAGTGGACTTTCGGAAAGACCAGAAATGATTTTCCAATCCATCCCTTTATCTTTAGCTATTAAAAAAGGGGGGATGGCCATAAAACCAACATCAACTTCTCCTGCCAGCATTGCTTCTCTAATTGCTGTAGTATTGCTCAGCTGTTTCCATTCAACTTTTAATTCAGAATTCTCTTCTAAAAACTTAAGTTCTTTTATAAGCTGTACAGGAGCATATGCCAGTCCATATTGTTCGGCAATAACTATAGTCTTCTCTTTTGAGTTTTGTTCACTGCTGCAGCCAGGTATAAGAAATAATACTAAAAATAAAATTATACAAATTGAAATATATTTTTTCATGATTACACTCCTGAATTGAAAAGACTTTTGAAATTTTCTCCTATTTCTCTTAAAACTAAATTATTTCCTCTTTCATCTAAAATCTTTAGCTTATCATACACATAACTTACTCTTTCTCTTAACTCATTTCTAGAATCAGCAATTACAATAAAATAACCCGCTCTAGCAGTTGCATTTTCAATATCAGGAATTATTTCTCCTAAATCATAATTAAAACCAGCCTTTAATACTCCTGGCATTTTTTCTATTTCGGAACTTGCTGTCATCTTCTTTATTTCACCTGAACGCGCAAAAAAAAGTTGTGAAGAAAGATGTTGTTTGTTATTCTCAAGTTCATAATTTTCAAGGGCTTCAATATTAACTTCATTACCCGCAGCAAGTTGAACCATCATCTTCAAAATATCGACACCAGTCAAAATAGGCATAAAATCACCTTCATAAGCTCCACCTATTCTACAGGCGATTTCATTAACCTTAATTCCCTGATCTCCAATTAAAAATTGAAAATAAATTGGACCATTTTTTATTTTAAAATCATTAACAATTTTTTGGCTTAGTTTTTTAATTTCAAAATTATATTTTTCTAAATATCTAGATGGAAAAAGATGAGAAGAACAAATACCAATATGAATATTTTCTTCAAACCTTAATCTATCAGTAACAGTAAGTAATTTTGCACTGCCATTAACTACCCAACCACTTACTGTTATTTCTGCAGAATGATAATATTCTTCTATCAAAATTTCATTTTCTCTAGAAAAACTCAATACTTCGTTAAATTTTTCTCTTATCTCTTTAATAGAATCTAGCTTAAAGACTCCGCGCTGTCCCTGGCTATCAAGTGGTTTAACAACATAGGGGGCTGAAAGTTGCTTAAGTTCTGAATTCGAAAAATTATTATTTATTATTTTATATTTAACAGTAGGAATCTCATTTTTTGAAAAAGTTTTTTTCATGATTTTTTTATTTGTTACAGACTTCGCAGTTTTTGCAGAAATATACTGAGGCAGCAATAATTTTTCTGCCACCCGAGCAGCTGTATACACTGGCTGATCAGTTCCTGCTGTTAAAACTCCGTCAATATCGTATTCTTTAGCAGTTTCAATATTTGCCTCAAAATCAAATGTACTACTTGTTGATGAAAAATCAGCTATTTTTTTACCAGGCGCATTCAGATAATAATCAGAAACAACTACCTCATAATCCATTTCCTTTGCCTTTTTAATTAAGCTTATCTGGCCGCTGCCTCCACCTAAAACTAAAAGCCTCATAATTTATTCCTCTTTCTATTATATAATATTATATTAAAGTTATCTTTAATTAAAATTTGCTTTTTATTAATCAAAGTTTCAAGCGTCATCAAATGTGCTCTCTTTGATTGAGTACTGTTCTTTATTAGAACGAAAATATTTTAAAAAAGAAAATTTACCATAATATATAAATAAATTTATAAATAATTTTAGTAATTTAATAAAGTTATAATTGGACTGACCATATTTTCTCTGCTTCTGTTTTGTATAAATATTTGCTATTTTAGCCCTTTGTTTAAGAATTATTGCCGAAATATAAATAAACGATTTCTCAGAAGCTTTAATTTCAGCAAGCGTTTTTCTATTTATTATTCTAAAACTACTTACTCTTATAGCTTCAGGTTTGGGAGTTATGAAATTAAATAACAAATTGGTCAATTTTGAGCCTAATCTTCTGTAAAACTTATATTTTCTTTCTTTTGGAATAGCATAAACCACATCATAACCCTCTTTAATTTTTTGATAAAGAAGAGCTATATCTTCTGGTCTGTGCTGTAAATCATCATCCATTGTAATTATATAGTCTCCAGCCGCATAATTAAAACCGCAAAAAATAGCATTCTGCTGACCAAAATTACCTGCCAGATGAATGCCTTTAACTCTGCTATCATAACTATTAAGTTCTAATATTTTTTTGTAACTTTGGTCAGAACTATTATCATCAACTAAGATACATTCAAAATTAAAATTATTAGCTGCAGCTGTTTTTTTATGGCCAAATAAAGTTCTTCTAAAGAATTTTCGGCATTATAAACTGGAACTACTATAGAAATTAAATCAGCCATGTTTAAACACCTGCCTGTTTTATTTCTAAAAATATATTTCTTAGTTCTGCAATAATATAATTTAAATCTGCTGCAGATAAGCCCGGATAAATTGGTAACCTTAACATAGAAGCTGCTATATCGTTTGTAAGCTGCAGATCTCGCTTTTGATAGCCAAGTTTTTTACCCATTGGAGAAGCATGTAATGGTTGAAAATGAAAAGCAGTTTCTATTCCTTTTTTTCTTAGTTTTTTTAGAATGAAATCTCTTATTTTTTGATTTTTTAATTTCAAATAATATAAATGATAGTTGCTTTGTCTATCTTCTGGTATTTGAGGAATTATTTCTAAAAAATCTTCATTTAAAAATTTTTCTAAATGCTGATTATAAAATTCAAAAATTTGCCGCCTCTGTTTTGTTATATAATCAATTTGTTCCAGTTGAGCTAATAAAAGAGCCATTAAAATATCAGAAGGAAGATAACTGGATCCTTTTCCAACCCAATTATATTTATCAATTTCCCCTCTTAAAAAGCTAGACCGATTTGTTCCTTTTTCTCTAATAATTTCTGCTTTTTCGATCAATTTATGTTGGTCTGAATTAATAATTATAGCTCCACCCTCACCACTAACAAAATTTTTGCTGCCATGAAAGCTATAACATCCAAAATCACCCATAGATCCAGCTGCCTTACCCTGATAAAAACTATTAACAGCATGAGCAGCATCTTCAATTATATATATATTATTTTTTTTAGCGATTTTTTTTATTTCTTTCATCTCACAGCTGATCCCAGCATAATGAACTGGTATAACCGCTTTAGTCCTGGCAGTAATTTTAGATTCGAAATCAGCAGGATCTAAATTAAAATTATTAAGTTTAACTTCTGCAAAAACTGGTTTAGCACCTGTTTTTATAACAGCATTTGCGGTTGAACTAAAACTAAAAGAGGGCATAATAACCTCATCACCCTCTTTTAAGTCAATTAATTGTGCAGCCATTTCTAGAGCATGAGTGGCTGAAGTGGTCATTAAAACTTTAATTAAATCAAATTTATTTTCTAAAAATTCACTCACTTTTTTAGTATAAAAACCATCACCGCTAAGATTTCCTTTATTTAAAGCATCTTCAATATATTTTTTTTCGTTCCCACTTAAATAAATCTTATGAAAATCTATTTTTCGCATAAAGAATACTCCGTTTCCTAATAACAAATATGCTTCCCTAATTTTTTAAAGTTAGCTATAAACTCTTTTACTTCATCTGAGATGAATTTTGCTTTCTTATTAATCATATAAATATCATAATCAAGATCATAATCTGTAATTCTTGATACATTAATTTCATTAGCACTGAATTCATCTCTAACAGCATTATAAGGAACAAAAGCAACCCCATAACCTTTTCTTACCAGAGTTTTAATAGCTTCAGTAGAATCCAGACGGGATATGACTTCTACTTCTGAAAAATCAATCCCCAAATCTTCAATAGAATTTTTAAAATTATCCTTGATTATACAATCCTCTTTTAAAATTACAAATTTATGGTCTAAAACTTCCTCTAGTTTTATTTTTTCAGGCAAATCAAAAGCCGGTGGAGAAATTAATACTACTTTCTCATTAATTACCTTTTCAGAAATCAAATTTTCTGCCTGAGAAGGTTTAGTTGTAAAACCAACTTCACAGATATCGCTTAAAACATCCTGTTCAATTTTGTCTGAAGATGCAGATACAAGATTATATTTATGATTCGGAAACTTAAAATTCATATTCAAAATAGCACAGGGAAGACAGTAAGTTGCAATTGTATGCTCACCTTCTATTTTTATTTCTTTACTTTCTTGATCATTTAAATCAGAAAGCATTTTATTATAAGTTCTAATCATATTATCTGCATATTTTTGTACTATTTTACCAGATTCCGTTAATTCAACTCCGCGATTACTACGAATGAATAATTTTTTATCCAATGAATCCTCAAGTTTTTGTATTTGCTGACTTAAAGCTGGCTGAGATATATGAGAATTATTCGCTACTTTAGATATGCTTTGTAACTTTGCTATTTGTTGAAAATATTTAAAACTTTCAATATGCATAAATACACCCTTTCATTATATATAAAATGAAATTTAGAAAATATTGTTTTTAACTAATGTTCTTAATTAATTATATTATTAATCAGGTCAAATAACAAGAGTTAATCATCAAAAATAAGTGTTATGAAAAATTGATTTATTTTTGTTCATTAATTATTTTTTGCCACCATTTTTTATGATCAAGATACCAGTTCAAAGTTTTTCTCATCGCATTTTCAAAATCAAATTCTGTTTCCCATCCTAATTTTTCTTTTATTTTACTGCTGTCAACTGCATAACGATAATCATGTCCTTTACGATCTTTTACGTGTTTGATTAACAATTCTGTTTTAGAAAGTAGTGATAGAATCAGTCTGGTTATTTCTATATTTGTTTTTTCATTATCGGCTCCAATATTATAAATCTCCCCACTTTCACCTTTACGCATTACTAAATCAACTGCTTTACAATGATCTTTAACATAAATCCAGTCTCTAATATTACTGCCATCACCGTAAAGAGGTAATTTTTCATCCTGCAGAGCATTTATAATAAAAAGAGGTATTAATTTTTCTGGATATTGATAGGGACCAAAATTATTTGAACAGCGGGTAATATTAATTGGTAGATTATAAGTTTTAAAATAAGATTTAACCAATAAATCTGCTGATGCCTTTGAAGCTGCATATGGATTTGAGGGATTTAAAATACTATCTTCACTAAATTTATCATTTTTACCCAGACTTCCATAAACCTCATCTGTAGAAATTTGTATGAATTTTTTCACCCCAAATTTCAGAGCCAGATCAAGCAAATTCTGAGTACCAGCAATATTCGTTTTGACAAAAACTGAAGGGTCTTCTATACTCCTATCGACATGAGATTCAGCTGCAAAGTTAACTATATAATCTATACCTCGATGCATAATCTGATCAATTTTTTCCCTGTTACAAATATCAAGCTCTCTAAATTCATAATTAGGATTGGTCTCCACATCTTTTAAATTGTCAAGATTACCAGCATAACTGAGCTTATCAATATTGATAATTTGATCATCATAATTTTCCAATTGATAATGAATAAAATTACTGCCGATAAAACCAGCGCCACCTGTAACTAAAATTTTCATCATATTTCTCCCCTTTATTTTTTTGAAAATATTTTCAGGATAAATTTAAACTTAAATTGAAATGATAAATTTAATTTCAGATATAGAATTTTATAATAAAATTTAAAACTATTATTAAATGTTGGTTAAGGTTATTATATCATAATATATTTTAATTCTAAATTTATACAAAATTTTTGACATATCATCTTATTTATTATTGTTTTTCGAACATATGTATGTTAAAATTATAAATATAATTAGCTGATTGTGAAAAGTCAATTTTTATTAGGAGGAGAAAAATGAACTTCAAAGACAGAGGTAATAAAAAATGGAATTCTTTAATGCTGGTCGAACATCAAAAAAAATTAAAAGAATTGAAATTAAAAGAACAAAATGTAGAAAAACCAGAACTGGACCAACAGCAGCTAAAAGAATTCAATCTAAAAATTAACAGAGCAGTAAAGAAAAATTTATGTCTCAAGATAATTTTTTATGAAAATAAAAAAATAGATAAAATAGAAGGAAAAATATTAAAAATTGAAAAATATAAAAAGGAAATTAAAATAAAAAATAATAATGGGCAAATTAAAAACTTAGCTTTTGGTCAAATTTTAGAAATCATACTTTGACTATTTTTTATGTCCACCAATAGTATTTTCTATTCTTTCTTTAACATTTCCTTTTTCCAAATTACGAGCATAGTAAAGCACATCCTTTCCCATTTTTTGGGCCAGCTGATCTCTAATTTTATCAATTTCTGCTCTCTTCAAATCATTTCTAAATAAATTAAGCTGTCTATAATCAGATTCTGTAAAATTGGTTAGATAAAGGCTTATTTTTCTTACTTTTTCTCCCTTATAATGTTTATTTAAAATTACTACTGCAGTTTGAAAAATATCTTTTGTCATATCAGTTTCTTTTTCCAGACTAAGTTGTCTGGAAAAACCATTTTTAATTTCCTGTTTAGAATAGCCAAGTGCAAGGGAAACAGTTCTACCCTTTAAATTGTTTTTTCTAACTCTTTTTCCAACCTCTTCTGCTAAATTAAATATTACAGTTTTTATAGTTTCAATTTCTTTATAATCATTATATAAAGTAATTCCCCGTCCAACAGCTTTTTTAAGGTCATTAAAGTGACCTTCTACTTCCGAATAATCTATGCCCCAGGCATGATAATAAAGTTGATTACCAATAATCCCAAATTTGTTTTCTAAATATTTTAGAGGTAGTTGAGCCAATTCACCAACTGTATAAACACCAATTTTATTTAGCTTTTTTTTGGTTCGACTACCTATCCCCCAACAATTCGAAAGTTCTAGCGGCCATAATTTATCGGGAATATCACAATAATTCCAACGACAAAGTCCAGTTTTTTTACCTTCATTATCCATTGCTACTTTAGCCATAAACATATTAGGACCAATTCCCATACTGCATGGTATTTTATATTTTTCCCATATTTCTTTTTTTATCTTTATGGCTAATTCAAATGGATCTCCATATTTTTTTTGACTACCATTTAGTTTTAACCAGGCTTCATCTATTGAATAAATATGTATAACTTCCAGAGGTAAATAGGAATTAAAAATCTTGGTGATTTTCATTGAAATATCAAGATAAAGTCCCATATTAGCTTCAGCCAATATAATTTCATCTCGATCAGGAATTTGAAATAATCTATCAGCAGTTTTTATTCCATATTTTTTCTTTAAAGCAGAAGAAGCTGCTAAAACAACTGACCCTTTTCTATTTTTATCACCAATTACAGCTAAATATCCCTTCAATGGATGTATTTTTCTCCTTACTAGTTCTATGCTCGCATAAAATGATTTCATATCTACACACAATATTTGATCTGATGGCGCATCACTATAATCAGGTCGCATTAGAACTTCCCCCTTTAAAAAATTATAAAACCTTTTGTTTAGTTATATTTTAGCACATCCATCTATATTTATCAAACAAATGTTTGGGTATGGGGTTAGTTTTTTGAACCAAATAACTTTTGATTTTTTTTGATACAAAAAAGAAAAAACAGCCGCAAAAGCAGCTGCTGCAAATAACTATGAACTTTAAAATAATACTAATTATCTTTTCTATAATTACTATTTTAGTTTAATACCTTTAGAAGTTATATCAATAATTTTTTCTTTATATAAACCACCAATTGCCTTTTTAAAGCTTCCCTTGCTGATTTGTAATGCTTTTTTTATTTTTTCAGGTGAACTGTCATCATTTAGCGGTAAAGAGCCACCTTTAGCCTTGAGACGAGCCAATATCTTTTCCTTAGCATCTTCTATTCTCCCATAGCCAATCTTACGCAGACTGACATCAATTTTGTTATCTTCTCTTATTTTTTTAATATAACCCTTCATTCTATCTCCAACTGTAATTTCTTTATAAATATCATTTTCATAAACTAAACCGAAATATTTGTCATCAATAATTACTGTTGCTCCCAGGTCAGTAAATTTATATACTAAAATATCTACCTTATCACCCTGACTAAACTCTACATTTTCTGGGGCTTCTTCAATTCCTGTTGTATCAATTTCACTACTTCTCATTATTTCACCAGTACCTTTCTTTAATTAAGATCATTATTAAAATTAAATAATATAATTTACATTCATTGTACCATAATCTGAGACTTTTTAAAACAGTGCTCTTCCTTTAAAGAAATCTAATCTGATTAATAATCTTGCTTGTCTTATTTTCATTAATTAGTTGCTAATTTTGCAAAACACTTGACACAAATTTCACATATGTGTTAAAATATAATTAAGTTGAGTAAATTAATAATAATTCAAAGGAGGATTTATTTATGAAAATCAAAACAATTGTTTTAATGATTGCTGTTGCAGCTCTATTAGTTGCGCCAGTAGCAAGTGCTCAGGACACAGTATCTTCTGCTTCTAGAGTGGTTGATGCAGATAGTTTAATGAATGCTGCCAATGAAGATGGTTCTTGGATTTTAATTATTCAGCAGGATTTAAGTGTTGATGAAGATATAGTATTAGAAGGAGAGTTTGAAAATGATGGAGAGTTAGACCGTAAATTAGCTCTTTATGATCAAGATTCTAATTATAATGTAACTGACAGATACACTTTAGAAGCTCCAAGTATTACTGTTCAGAGTCCTAACACAAGATTTAAAGCAGGAATTTTTGTTGGTGATGTTTATGTTGCTGCAGAAAACTTCAAACTAACAACTGGCTTTACTGTTGAAGGTAATGTTTACTTTGAAAATGAAGCTGCTAAAAGTACATTTACTATTGAAAAAGGCGCTACTATCACTGGTGACATAGTAAATAATTTTTAATTAATATATAACTAACCGGCTAGTATCTGATACTAGCCGGCTTTTTTTATTGTGCTATGTGATTTTATAAACACTATTTATTCAAATTAAATTTCTTTATTTTTTATTTTTTTAATCAAGTCTTTTACTTTTCCATCAATAATCTCTCTTGTTTCTCTGAATACTTCCATAGGATGTCCAGCAGGATCATCTAATCCCCAATCTTCTCTAAATTCACAAGGAATATAAGGACATTCAACTCCACAACCCATAGTAATTAAAACATCTAACTCTGAAGGTATTTCCTCTAATAATTTTGGATATTGATCACTAATATCAATTCCTACTTCCTCCATTGCCTTAACAGCATTAGGCTTAACTTCAGGAGAAGGATCTGTACCAGCACTATAAACCTCAAGCATCTCTCCAGCATATTCTCTTGCAAAACCTTCTGCCATCTGACTGCGGCAGGAATTACCTACACAAACAAAAGCCACTTTATATTTCATAATTAATTTCTCCTTTCAATCATTATAATAATTATTTTATATTCTACTAAAATATGTTTATTTATCGATAATCCTTTATTCCTCTATAATCTTATAGAACTAACATCTATAAGTCAAAGCTTCTACTTAAATTTAACATTAATTTAACATTAAATTAAAACATCAATTTCTCTCTCTGAAATTTTAAATTTAGCATTACATCTTCCAACTGATTCACCATCTAGTTCTAATTCTACTGATTCTTTAGTCATTATCTTAAGTTCTTCAACTTGATATGAGTCAACTAGTGGATGTGAAAGATGTTTACCTTTATAGCCCTTAATTAAGTTTAAAACTATTCCTAATCTAGAAAAATCTTTTAACAAAATCAAATTTAATTTGTCTCCAAACAAATCTGCTTCTGGAGCAACTTTAATACCTCCACCAAAATAATTACCATGAGCAATTACTGCTGTGTTTATTTTACCCTGATAAATCAATTTATTATCTGCCTCGATTTTTACTTTTTTATTTTGATAATTAAATAAAACCTGAAAGATTCTTAAAATATAATTTAAGCTTCCAGATGTAATTTTTTTGTTTTCATTTAATTTTTTTGCAACTTCAGCTCCCATCCCACAATCAGCAATATTAAGAAAATATCTTTTTTCTTTTTCAAGTTTAGAATTTACAAAATTGGCTTCCACTACTTTAATTTTTTTGCTTTTTCCAGTTTTGATTAAGTTTATTAATTCATCTATTCTTTTTGGCAGTTTTAAAGTTCTACTTAAATCTGAACCAGTTCCTTGAGCATAAATGACTAATTTTGTATTTACATTCTTATCTTTTACCAGAAGCATTCCATTTATAATCTCATTCACTGTGCCATCACCGCCAACAGCAAGTAAATAATCATAATTTAATTCTACAGCTTCTTTGGCAATTCTAATAGCATCACCAGGCTCTTTAGTATATTTTTCAGTGAAATTATTAATTTCTTTTTTGAAATGTTTGCTCATTTCTGGCCAGACTTCAGCTGTTTTTCCACCAGCTGAAACTGGGTTAATAATTGCTATTATTTTTTTATTCATAATTTTCCCCTTATAAAATTTAAATTTAAATTTTATTAATTTATCTTGATAAAGTTAAGTATTTTTGTTATGATAATTTTAATTATAATTGTTATTATCAAAGAATTCAAGTTTTACTAAAAAGGAGGCGCAATGAAAAAAGAAAAATATGGTTCAATAATTGAAAATAAGAAAAGATGGCTCTATATTCCGTTAGGATTAATAATATTTATGTGTATGGGAACAATTTATTCCTGGAGTATTTTCCGGACTCCGATTGAAAATTCATTTAATATAGGCGCTACCGAAAGTGGATTACCCTATATGTTCTTTTTAGTTTTTTACGCTCTTGCAATGCCCTTTGCTGGCAGCTACATGGATAAGTATGGTCCAAGAATAATGACAATTACGGGTGGACTTTTAATTTCTATCGGTTGGTTTTTATCTGGTTTTACAACTTCAATTACTTTTCTTACAATAAGCTATGGAGTTATTGGAGGAACTGGAGTTGGCATAGCATATGGTGCACCAATGGCAGTTGCAGCAAAATGGTTCCCAGACAAAGAAGGTCTGGCTGTTGGCTTAACGCTTGGGGGTTTTGGGTTATCTCCATTTATTACAGCCCCAGCAGCAAACTGGTTAATTACGAATTTCGGTGCTTTTACAACATTTAAAATTTTAGGGGGGCTATTTGCAATAATCATTACCTTATTAGCCTTACCACTTAAATTTCCAGAAGCAAATCATCAAATCTCTCAAAATAAGAATACTAATAATCAAAACTTAGAAATAGACCCAAAAAATATGTTTAAAAGTAGAAGTTTCTATGCACTCTGGACTACTTTTGTAATTGGTACTATTATTGGCTTAATGGCTATTGCAATTTCTGGCCCTGTTGCAGAAGAATTAATTAATCTAGATTCAGCTACAGCCTCAATTTATGTTTCATTTTTTGCAATTTTTAATGGTATAGGTAGACCGATTTTTGGTGCATTAACTGATAAACTTAAAGCAAAAAAGACTGCTATAATTTCTTTTTCTCTAATTATACTAGCTTCATTATTAATGATAATTAATAATTCTGCCAATCCAGCCTTATATTTTATAGCCTTTGCAATTTTCTGGCTTAACCTTGGGGGTTGGCTTGCTATCGCACCTGCAGCAACTTCTTATTTTTTCGGTAAAAAAAATTATATTAAAAACTATGGTTATTTATTCACAGCATATGGTGTCGGTGCTGTGATCGGTAATTTATTGTCTGGCAGCATTAGAGATATCATGGGGAGTTATTATTTTGTTTTTTATCCGACCATTATTCTTGCTGCATTAGGAATAATTATTGCTCTTTTATTTTTAAAAAAAGATCAGATTAGTGATCAATCTAAAAATTATAAAAAAGTTAAATATTCCAATGAAAAAATATAATATATTTATTTAAAGAAGGCAGCCTTATTTTTTAATTCTCAAGGCTGCCTTTATTTATTATATTTAATTTTTATTAACCTATAGATTTTTTAATATTCATTAAATATCTAAGCTAATAGTGACTGGGCAGTGGTCAGATCCCATTACATCAGTCAAAATATCAGCATTCTGAAGTCTAGATTCTAAACCACTGGAAATGAAATGATAGTCTATCCTCCAGCCTGCATTTCTATCACGCGCTCTGGTCCTATAACTCCACCAGGAATAACATTCTTTTTCAGGATAGAAGTAGCGATAAGTATCAATATACCCATGCTCTTCCAGCTTATCAAGCCATTTTCTTTCAATTGGAAGGAAACCAGAAGTGTTTTTATTGGAATCAGGATCATGAAGGTCAATAGCATGATGTGCAGTATTATAATCTCCACAAACTACTACTTCTTTTCCATTCTTCCTTAGATCTTCAATATAGTCTAAAGTAGCATCATAAAAATCTAATTTATAATTTAACCTTTCTTGACTCCGTTTACCATTTGGAAAATATATATTAAGTAAATAAAAATTATCAAATTCTGCTGCTATAACTCTGCCTTCACGATCAAATCTTTTAATACCTAAACCATGCCAAACATCAATGGGTTCTTCTTTTGTATATAAGGCCACTCCACTATAACCTTTCTTTTCTCCGAAAGTAAAATAGGAATTATAACCTTTAATATTACGTAGTTTATCTTTTAATTGATGATCCTGTATTCTAATCTCCTGCAGCCCTAAAATATCGGGCTGTTCTTCTTCAATCCAATCTAAAAAACCTTTTCTTTTGACAGCTCTAATTCCATTAACATTCCAGGAATAAATCCTCATCAATATCCAACCTTTCTCTGCTTATTTAATTATCATTTTATTTTATTTTTAAACTAAATTTTAAAACTACAATTTCAAATTAATCTATATCCAAAATTAAAAAAATAATTAAATATCTCTATCATAAATTTTTTGAACTTCCTCAAATTCAGCCAGTACTTCTTTATTTTTTTGACTATACACTTTATTAACTATCATTATAACAATTACATTAACTAAAAATCCAGGTACTATTTCATATAAAGTATTCCCCAGACCACTTTCCTTCCAAAAAACAAGAGTAATAGTTCCTAAAAGCATTCCATTTAAAACTGAACGCCAAGATGTTTTTTTAGAAAAAAGTGCAAATAAAACTACTGGTCCAAAAGCTGCACCTAATCCTGCCCAGGCATAAGCTACAAGATCTAAAACAGTATTGTTAGGGTTTAAAGCAAGTATAAAGGCAATAACTGCAATTAAAATAACAAATACTCTACCCGCCCACATTTTTTCGGATTCACTTGCTTCTCTATCCACAATTTTATTATAAAAATCTTCAGTTAAAGTTGAGGAAGATACTAAAAGTTGTGAATCAATGGTAGACATAATTGCAGATAAAATAGCAGCTAATAAAATTCCTCCGATCCAGGGATTAAAAATTTTTGCTATCATTTCTATAAATACTTTTTCACTATCTGCTATATTAGGGAACATTGGTATTGCAATAATCCCCACAAAGACTGCAGCAGTTAAAGAAATAGCCACCCAAATAACTGCAATTTTACGAGCTGATGCCACTTTTTTAATGGTATCAATCCCCATAAAACGAGCTAAAATATGGGGCTGACCAAAATAACCGAGTCCCCAGGCCATTGCAGAAATAATAGCGGTAAAAGTTAATCCTTCTGGCATTAAAGAGAGTGATACTCCATTTTCAGCTGTCATTTCCACTATAGAACTCATGCCTCCAATTTCTCCATAGGCTATTATAGGCACGATAGTTATTGCAAAAAACATTAATATCCCCTGAAAAAAATCAGTCCAGGATACAGCCATAAATCCACCTAAAAACGTATATGACACTATAGCTAAACCACCAAAAATAACTGCTAATTTATAATCAATATTAAATAATGATTCAAATAATTTCCCTGAAGCAACCAGCCCTGAGGCAGAGTAAATAGTAAAAAACATTAAAATTATTGCTGCAGAAATAATTCTCAGTAAACCAGTTGGATCTCCAAAACGCTTTTCAAAAAATGAAGGTAAAGTCATTGAATCGGTTTTTTCTGTATATACTCTTAAACGAGCAGCTACATATTTCCAGTTTAAAACAGTACCAATAAATAATCCTACCGCAATCCAGGCCTGGCTTAATCCACCAAGATAAACTGCTCCAGGAAGCCCCATCAAGAGCCATCCACTCATATCACTTGCCTGAGCTGAAAGTGCTGTAACCCAACTCCCCATTGCTCTACCACCAATTAAATAATCTTCTAAACTGGCAGTTTTCTTATAAAAATAAACTCCTATCCCCATCAAAAAAACTAAATAAACTGAAAAAGATGTTATCGTTGCTGACATTAATACTTCACTCCTATCTTCTTTTTAAAGAAAATCAGCCGCTATAGCGGCTGATTAAATAAACTCTTATCTCCAGCTATCTTCACCGATAAGTGGAACAAATCTAACATACTCAAGCTCTTCTTCTTTCAATTTCCCCTTGGATTTTTTAGTCAGTCGTTTTAATTGCTGAACTTCATTACGTTCGCCAACAGGAATTACAATTTTACCACCCTTAGACAGCTGCTCAATTAACTTCTCTGGAACATAAGGCGCTGCAGCTGAAACTAAAATCGAATCATAAGGAGCATTTTCTTCCCAGCCTAAACTACCGTCTCCTAATTTAACTTTGACATTTCGATAGTCTAAATCACTTAATACTTTTCTAGCTTTAAGAGCTAGTTCTTCAATACGCTCAATAGTATATACTTCAGCTGCTATTTCTGCTAATAAAGCTGCGGCATAACCTGAACCGGTACCAATTTCTAGAACTTTATCAGATTCTTTGATCTCTAAAGCTTCAATCATTACAGCAACAATATAAGGTTGGCTGATAGTTTGCCCAGCAGAAATAAGCTGTGCTCCGTCTTCATAGGCATATTTTTTATTTTTGTCTGGAACAAATTTCTCTCTTTTTACTTTTCTAAAGGCGTTTAAAACTAAATCATCATCGATACCTCTTTTAATTAACTGCTCTTCAACCATTTCATCGCGAAGTTCTTCAAAATTAATTTCCATAATTCCCACCTCCGCTTTAAAGCTATTTTAAAATCTAATATTAATTATACATCGCTTAAAGATTTTTTGTCTATTTTACCGGTAGCATTTTTAGGTAATTCATCTAAAAAGTCTACAAGTTTTGGTACTTTATAATTAGCAAAATACTGCATACAGTATTTTTGAATTTCTCTTTCAGAAGCACTTTCGCCATCTTTTAAAACAATTATTGCTTTTGGAATTTCACCACGCAGTTCATCTTTAGTTGCCACAACTGCCGCTTCTCTAATTTTAGGATGCTTATATAACTGTTCTTCAATTTCACGGGGATAAACATTCATTCCCCCTACATTGATCATATCTTTTTTTCGATCAACTATATAAACATAACCATCTTGATCCATCTTACCTAAATCACCAGTATGCAGCCAACCACCTCTTAATGCTTTTTCAGTAGCATCTGGCATTTTATAGTAACCTTTCATTACATGATCTCCCTTAACTGTAATCTCACCAATTTCTCCTATTGGCATTTCATTATCATTTTCATCTACTATTTTAACTTCAGTTTCTGGAATTGGAAGTCCAACTGATCCACTTTTTCTTTCCCCATCAACAGGATTCACATAAGCTACCGGTGAAGTTTCTGTAGGACCATTTCCTTCTAAAATTTTAACATTAAATGTTTTTTCGAAATCTTCCATAGTTTGCTGAGGCATGGCTGCTCCCCCAGAGATACAAAGATTTAAATGTGATAAGTCATATCCATCTTTATTTTTAACATTTAATAAAGCAGAATACATTGTTGGCACACCAGCAAAAAATGTTATATTTTTTTCTTGGATAGTTTTTAGTACTGTCTCTGGTAAAAATTTATCTATAATTACAATCTCTGCCCCTAGAAATAAAGGCATCAACATACAGACAGTTTCTGCAAAAGCATGAAACATTGGCAGTACACAAATATAACGATCACGATCATCTACTTTGAGATGCTCAATTGATTTTTGAGTATCAAAAATCAAATTATGATGGGTAAGCATTGCTCCTTTTGGCTGACCTGTAGTGCCAGATGTATAAAGACAAGCTGCTGTAAACTCCTCATCTATATTTTCCAGTTTAGGTAAATTTGTTTTTTGAGATTTGAATTCTGATAAAAGTAGATAATCATCAGATTTTTCTCCATCTACCAAAATAATATTTTCTAGATAATCTAAATCACATTTTTGGATTAAAGGTAAGAACTTTTTAGATGTTATAATTATTTTTGCTTCTGAATTATTTAAAATATATTCTACCGCTGGAACTTTAAAACTTATATTTAACGGCACCATCGTAGCTCCAGATTTAATAACACCTACGTAAGAAATCAAAAATTCTATGCTATTTGAAAGCATAATACTTACCATATCAGAAGGTTTAATTCCTAAATCTTTTAATCCATGTGCAAGTTGATTACTTTCTTTTTCTAATTGATTAAATGTAATCTCCCTATCATTAAGTACGGCTGCTGTTTTTTCTTTTTTTTCATTTGCTGTTTTAGATATTATATCTCCTAATAACAATTAAATTACCTCCTATAATTTGCAATCCTTTTTTGCTTAATTTACTCAAATTTTATTCCATTAATACTTACCAGCTAACATGAAAACCTCTACTGTCAATATGTAAAAAAGGTCCTCGAACACCATTTCCTTTATAACTACAAACTCCACCCTGAAGCTGAGCAAATTCTTCTTTTTGATCAAACTTAACTGCTAAATCAAAAAGTATATTAGAGTCTTTAATGGTTGATTTTCCATCCCTATTTAAATCATCCATCCATTGATTCCCACTGTTATCAATGTAAATATCTGCTGCATCTCCAAATAAATGACGACTAAAATCAGTATTATTCCCTAATTTCTTATTGAAATAAGGACTTCGATAAATACTTACAATGCCAAAAGTATCTGCCTTATAACCAGACTTATTTACTTCTTCTAAAAAATATTCTAATTTCAAAAGCAATGATTCCTGCAGCACTATATATTGGGGAAATTTATTGCTTTGGTTTGTAACAAATTGATTCATCTTGAAATGAGGAGTTAAATTAAGATCCAAAAGTGACT
Organism: Halanaerobium saccharolyticum subsp. saccharolyticum DSM 6643; assembly: GCF_000350165.1. Lineage (NCBI taxonomy): Bacteria > Bacillati > Bacillota > Clostridia > Halanaerobiales > Halanaerobiaceae > Halanaerobium > Halanaerobium saccharolyticum. The sequence goes on along the minus strand of NZ_CAUI01000005.1, from coordinate 309,318 downwards.
TTTCAATTTTTAAGAATCCAGTTGGCTTCGAGTAATATGTTTTTTTATCGGCTGGAATATTCGGATAAGATCCAATTTTAAAACCATCCAAATACTGACCATTCATTTTATGAGCCGGATGAAGAACAAAAACATTTAATTTTATTTCTGAGCCAGAACCATTTTTGTTTTTTTCTTTTATTTTTACTGGATAATATCCACTTTTAGCTGGTGCCTGCCATTTGAAAGACCTTTCATTTTCAAAACTCTTACCATTTAATTCTATTACATATTGTTTATCTCTATCTTCTTCTGCTATAGAAATTTTTATACCTTCCCCTGGCATAACAAAAATACTAAAAGTCGTTAAGGGAATCTTAAAATCATCATACACTATAGAAAAATTAGCATGTTCTGCAGAAAAAGCTGCTGCATTAAGTGAAAAACTACTTATTAAAATTAGAACTACAAGTATTGAAAAAACAAATATTTTTTTCATCAATTATTTTTTTACTCCTTTAAATTATTAATTTTAAAACCATAAATTCATTTTAAAAATATTCTTCCATTATTTTTTGGTCACGACTATATATATCTTCTCTAAAATTTAGATTATTTAAAGAATCTACCCAGGCAGTATTATACTGCAGATAAATTTTAATCGGATCATTTAAATAAACTATTTTTTCCTTATCTTTTGTCATTTCTTTTTTGATTTTTTCTCGATTCCATTTTTCTTGATCATCTAGTAAATACTCTGCTAGATCAATTGGCTTTTCTATTCGAATACAACCAGAACTAAAACCCCTTTCATTTTCTGAAAATAAATAACGGCCTGGTGTATCATGTAAATATATACTGAATTTGTTAGGGAACATAAATTTTACTCTACCTAATGCATTCTGATCTCCTGGGTTTTGCCTTAAAAGATAATTGAAATTATCCTTATCAATTTCTGACCAATCAACTTTTGCAGGATCAATTTTTTCTAATTTATTATTACCTGTATATTTAAATAAAGAGTAATTATTTTCTTCAAGATAGTTATAATCTTCTTTAATTAGAGGAAGTTTATCTTTAACAGCTATTGATTTAGGAACATACCAGTAGGGATTTATTACAAGATATTTTATAGTATCACTAAAAACAGGTGTGCTTCGCTGTTCCTTACCAACAATTGTTTTCATTTCCATAATTACTTGATCATCTTCATATAATTTAAGATTATAATCTGCAATATTAACATAAATAAAACGACTTCCCAGGTTTTCTGGCAGCCAACGCCATCTTTCCATATTAATAATTAATTGTTTTATTCTATGATCAAGAGTAATATTTAAAGCCTTAATTGTTTTTTTACCAACTATTCCATCACTTTTAAGTCCATGATCAAGCTGAAATCTTCTAACCGCTCTTTTTACTTCTTGACTAAAATAATTTTTTGCTTCTAAATTATTTGCATTTAGATAGTTTTTTGCACTTAAATTTTCAACTAATTGAGCAACTCTATTTCCACGAGCTTCAATAGCCAAAATTTCTCCTGTTTCTATTTGGGGCCAGGATTCTATTTGTCCTGAATCTCTATAAAAGGCTAATTGTTTTTTTAATTCTTTATAGTTTTCTGTTTTAGGTAGTTGAGACTTTATAACCCGACGCATATTAATTTCTTTATCAGTCAAATGACTTAATAACTTTTGAGATCCTAAACTTTCTGCTTCATAATTATAATCATCAATTATAATTTCAGCATCTATTTTTCCATTTAAATAATCAGAAGCAAGACTTAAATAGGCATTAGTTAATAAAATATCCAATACTGCTCTTTTATTAAGACAATCTGCTGAAAACAAAGTGCTTTCATCAATACAGGTCTCAATTAAACCTAAATGATAATCTGAAGGATTTAATCCCTCAAAATAACTATTTTTTATCTCTTTTAATAACGGTTCTGGATCTCTTTTGAATTCTTCACCTTCAAACCAAATCGAACGATAATGTCTCTGATCATAAAATTCAATTAATTCTTGATAAAAACGAACATTTTCATCTTCAGGAAAATAGCCTTCATATTCCTCTATCACAATCAAATGATTTCTGATAGACATTGCTAAATCATTTTGAGCAATTGCATTTATATTAAATATAAAAATTATAAATATAAGTATTAAAAAAACCAAAAGTCTTCTTTTCAAAATCATCACCCCATTATCATCCCTAGTTTTAATAGATTACTTCAATTTTATCTAATAATTTTTCTAAGAGATGAGCTAATTCTTCAGCTGAATTTTCCATATCATTTAATGCTTTTTTCATAAAATCTTGTCGTTGTTTAAGTAAATCTTTCATTATTTTATTACCATCATCAGTAATTTCTAGAAGTACAACTCTTCTATCATCAAGATCTCTTCTTCTTTTTACAAGTCCAGCTTCATTTAGATAATCAACAATTACTGTTACTGTACTATTTGCCATATGTAGTTCTTCATGTATATAGCCCATACTTACAGGCTCTGATTCCAAAATAACTCTTAAAACATGAAATCTACCTAATGTTAAATTATAACATTTAAGATGATCTTTAGTATATTCATTTAAATATTTTGATATATTTCTTATTTTTTCCTCTATTTTATTATTTATTTTATTTCCCATTTCAATAACCTCACCTGTTAGTTAGTTTTAAAAATTATTCCAATAGTTATTGATATTATATAATAATTCGACTCTAAAAACAAGAAAATCACAAACAAAAAAGAGCTCCCAAAAGGAAGCCCTAAGATTTATATTAATTATAAATTTTATTCATTTTTTAGTTCATTGATTTGTTTCTTTATAATCTCTAATTCACTGGCAAGAGTATTAGCTAAATTTTCTAGCCTTGTTACTTCTCTTTCTTTACTTTCTTGATCATCAAAATTTTCTTCATCTGCGGCAGCGGGAGCATAATAAGCGCCTCTACCGCGAGCTGCTAAAAAAGATCGGCCATGACCCATTCTACGTCCTCTGCCAAAGCCACGTCCAAAGCCTGGACCACGACCAGTTCCATTTCTAGGACCTCTACCGACTCCCTGGGGAGCAGCATTAGCAGTAAATCCCGGCTGATCATTACCAGCACAATATCCTAAAGCTCTTCCTGTCATTGGACCTGCACCATCTGGACCTCTTCTATCTCCTCTAGGCATAATTAATCACTCCTTAATAATTTTTTATTAATGAACATATGCTCTTTATCTTCCATTTATATTATAACTCTATTTTGAGCATATGTCAAGAATTAAATAAAAAAATTATTGTATTCCAGGTACAGTTTATCTGCACCTGGCACTTATTTCTTCTTTATCTAAAACATAATCCTTTTTAATGAGAGTGATCTTCATGTGAACAGGCATTCTCAGAAGTATCTAATTGATCTCTTAAATAATTTTCAACAGCAGTTTTTGCTTCTCCTGAAGCTCCACAAACAACTTGAATCTCATTGTTTTTAAAAAGTGTAATTGCTTTTTGTCCCATTCCGGAAGCAATAATTACATCAGCACCAGCTTCATTTAATAATTTGGGTAATAAACCAGGCTGGTGACCTGGATTTTCCAAAACTTCTTCTTTGTTAATACTATTATTTTCTACACTAAAAATCTTGAAATGAGGTGCATGACCAAAATGAGCAGAAACATTGTTTCCTTGAACAGGTACAGCTATCTTTTTCATATTATTCTACCTCCATTATCTTAGTCAAATTTGCTTTTACTTTAAGCATTCTTTTTCTTAAGTCTTGATCATTATCAACAAAGAGTTCTCCTTTTTTTAATGATTCCACAATTATTCTACTATATGGAATCTTAGTCAAAAGTTCAATATCTTCTTTCTGACAATATGACTTTATTTTTTCGCTAATTTCTTCATTTAAATCATATTTATTAATTACAAGTCCAGCTGGAATTTTAAAATGTTTTACAACTTCAATTACCCGCTTTAAATCTGAAAAACCAGACAGTGTGGGTTCTGTAACTAAAATTGCCATATCTGAACCACTTAAAGAAGCAATAACTGGACAACCAATACCTGGTGATCCGTCAATTAAAATCCAATCTTTATTTTTTCTTTTGGCAATTTCTGAAGCCTTTTTCTTGACCTCACTTACTAATTTACCAGAGGTATCAGCACCTGGAATCAGACGCGCATGAATCATATCTCCAAATTTACTTTCTGCCTGATAAAGGCTTCCTGTCTCAATAGATTCTAGTTTAAGGGCTTTTGTTGGGCAAACTTCTACACAAACTCCACAACCCTCACATTTTAAATTATTAACCTGAAAATCATCAGCAGTTATGGCTTTATAACGGCAGTAATCATAACATTTACCACAGTCAATACAGCGATTTTGATTTTTGATCGCTAATTTTGCTCCCCTATATGTTTCTTTACTTTTATTAACTGGATTTAATAAAAGATGTAAATTAGGTGCATCAACATCACAATCACCTAATACTAAATTATCTAATAAAGAGGCCAGGTTAGCTGTAAAAGTTGTTTTTCCGGTTCCACCTTTACCACTAATTACTGTTATTTCTTTCATTGTTAAAGGCCTCCTCTATAATATCTCTGTATAGGTTTTTAAATTTTTCTTCCCATCCTTCAAGCTCATAAACAAAGGGCTTTCCATTAGAATAAAGTTCTGCAATTTTTCTGGAAAAAGGAATTTTCAATAAAATATTTATTCCATTTTCTTGACAGTAATCTTCAATTAAATAATCAGCATCTGATTCTGATCTATTAATTATAACTGCAAAAGCTTGATTTAAATTATTTAACATTTCAACTACCATTTTAAGATCATGCAGGCCAAAAGTAGAAGGCTCAGTCACTACTATTGTAAAATCAGTGTCAATAATTGCTTCTATAGTCGGGCAGGTAGTTCCAGGCGGTGAATCAATAATTACTTTTTTATCATGATCAATTTTTGTTTTTAATTTTTCAATTACAGGTACTGCTTTTTCTTCACCTGGATTTAATTCTCCCTGCCAAAAATCAAGATTATCTAAACTATCATGATATAGTTTACCTAACTCTTTTTCTTTTTCAGTAATTGCATTTTCTGGACAGACAATTTTACAACCACCACAGCTGTGACACACTTCTTCAAAGATTAAGACTTTATCAAGCATCATGGCCAGAGCGTTGTATTCACAAAAGTTAACACATTTTCGGCAGGCTGTACATTTTTCATCATTAACTTCTGGAATTAACCGCATAACAGACTCCTTTTCTTTTTCTCCAATTTCAGGAGATACGAAAAGATAATCATTCGGTTCTTCAACATCTGCATCAAGCAGCTGGACATTATCCAGGGCAAGTGCTAAATTAACTGCTAAAGTAGTTTTCCCGGTTCCACCCTTTCCACTTAAAATTGAAAGTGAAATTTCCTGGTTCACCTTAAAAATGTCCTCCAGGGCCAGCTTCAGCCTCAGTTAAATTGCCTGCCTGGTAATCATTAAAAGCTTCTTTAATTAATTTTTGTTCTTTTAAATCTAGAAGTTCAATTCCGGCTGCTTTTAATGCCTCATATGCTTTGGGACCAAAATGATAGGCAGCAACTGCATCTGCATTTTGATCGGCACATAACTGAGCAGCACCTACTCCAGCACCACTACTTTTATTAGCTGCTGTATTGTTAACAAATTTAATTTGATTGTTCTCACAATTTATTACAGCAAAATAATTTGCTCGACCAAAGTTTTCATGAATCTCTGTCTCAAAGTTGCTAGCTCCAACTGCAGGAATAATTAATTTCATTTTTTTAACCCCCATTTTTTGATTGTCTATTTATACCGGTTCTTGTAAAAACCGGTATAAATCAACTTTACTATTTTGCATTCATATTTAATTTTAATGGTTCAATTTTTTCGTCAAAGCCGCCTTCTCTTTCAGCAAGACGTTTTGCAATTTTGATGAATTCCTTAGATATTTCAGCTTCAGGTTCATCAAAAACAATTGGTTTACCAGTATCACTACGGCGGCGAACTTCAGAAATTAAAGGCAGCTGTCCTAAAAGCTCGGTTCCCATAAAATCTGCTAATGTTTCTCCTCCATTTTCACCAAAAATATAATCTTTATTTCCGCATTCTGTACACTGATAATAAGCCATGTTTTCAATTACACCTAAAACTTGCAGATCCATTTTTTCAGCCATGGCTCCAATCCGGCCAGCTACTTTTGTTGCCGTAATTTGTGGAGTAGTTACAACTAAAATTTCAGAATGTGGTACTTTTTGCATTATATTTAGTGGCATATCTCCTGTTCCAGGCGGTAAATCGAGAAGCATATAATCTAATTCTCCCCAGCGAACATCTTTGAAAAATTGCTCTAAAGCTCCTCCAAGCAGTGGGGCTCTCCAAATTACTGGTTCATTTTCTCCCACAAAAGAACCCATCGAAATAGTCTTTATCCCTTTAACTTCTGGAGGAATAATTTCATTTTCACTAACCGCCTTAGGTTTATCTTTGACTCCCAAAATTCTGGGCACACTAAAACCTCTTACATCAGCATCTATTATACCAACTTTATATCCTAATTCAGCGAGAGCAGTTGCCAGATTGACAGTAACTGTAGATTTACCGACTCCACCTTTACCACTAGCCACAGCAATAATACCTTTATTTATCGACCCGTGTTCTAAGACAACTTTCTTATCTTTTACTTCATACATTAAGTAATCACCTCATTATATATTATGGTCATTTGTTCATTTAACTGTATTAACTATAACACTTTTTTATTTTCAATTCAAGTACTCAAATCGCCAATAAAAATTTTTTTTGCCTATATATTTTCATTTTCAGCTTATTTAGGATAAAATATTATTTAAGTTAAATTTATATCATAGTTATTGAACTAATAGTTATTGAACTAAGAAAATAATTATAATTTAAAATATACTAATTGAAAATATTTTATAAAAGGGTGTAAATAAATGCGAAAAGAAAGACTAATTACTTATCAAGATAGTTTAAACATTAAAAATAGTATTTATATTGACGCAAGAACTAAAGAAGAATATAATGAAGCAACTATTCCCGGAGCTGTTAATATAGAACTTTTAGATCATAATGAAAGAAAAATCATTGGTACAATTTATAAAAATCAAAACTCAAAAAAAGCAAAATTAAAAGGGGTTGAGTTGGTTTCACCAAAAATTCCAAATTTAATTAAAAAAATTAATCAGCTTAATAAAAAATATGATAATTTAATTATTTTTTGTTCTCGAGGTGGTTTAAGAAGCAAAAGTTTGGCCGAATTTTCAGATTTAGCTGGAATTGAAGTTTATAGATTAGAAGATGGCTATAAGGGCTATCGACACTATGTAATGGATAAACTTGAGAATTATGATTTTAAAGGTAGAATCTCAGTTTTACACGGCAACACAGGTGTCGGAAAAACATACATTTTAAAAGAAATGGAAAAAATGGGAGCAAATATCATTGATTTAGAAGGAATTGCAAATCATAGGGGGTCGGCTTTTGGCAGTATTGGCCTTGACCAACCTTATAACCAAAAATATTTTGATTCTCTTCTTTGGGAAGAATTGAAGAAAAAAGATAGGCAAAATGGAATTATTTTTGTAGAAGCTGAAAGTAGAAGAGTTGGTCATTCAGTTATTCCAGATTTTTTCAACAAAGAAATGAAAGCTGGAGGAGACTTATTAATAACTGCTTCAATGGAAAAAAGGGTAGACAATATTTATCTCGAATATATAAAAGATATAGAAAGTGATCAGGAAAAATTTATAGAAAGAGTTTTAGAGTCATTAACTGCAATAAAAAAATATATTATTAAAAAAGCAGGAAAAAAATCTTACTTTAAGCTTTTAGAATTAGCAAAAAAAGGTAAATTTAAAGAATTAACCAGAATATTATTAGAAGAATATTATGATCCAATGTATGAACATTCACAGAATAAAATTAATAATTACAAAGCGGAAATCAATGCGGACAATATTGAAAATGCTGCTAAAAAAATTTTGAATCTCTATCATTTATAAAAAAATTGTGAATTTGTTTAGGTAGCTAAACATTTAAAGATTGGAGCTGATTAAATGTCCAAAAATATTAAAAGATTTTCTATTGGCGGTATTAATCTCCCGGATAATAAAGAACTAAATACTAATTTAAAAATTGAAGAATTACCTTTACCTGATATTGTTTATCTGCCAGTTAAACAACATATTGGTAAACCAGGAGAAATCCTTGTTGAAAAAGGTGATTATGTTAAAAGAGGACAACTAATAATTAAAGCAAATCCTGGAGTATCTGCCAGCCTCCATGCCAGTTTATCAGGCGAAATTATTGATATCAAAGATATTTCTGATTCCCGCGGAGGAAAATCTAAAGCAATTATTATCCAGAGAGACAAAAAAGCTGCATTTAATAGAGTTAGTTTTAATTTGAAATCTAAAAAAAATAAAACGGCTGAAGAAATTAAAGAAATTATAAAAAATTCAGGTATTATTGGAATGGGGGGCGCCGGTTTCCCAACTCACATTAAATTATCACCTCCGAAAGAGAAACCTATTGATACAGTGATTATTAATGGATCAGAATCTGAACCATATGTGGCTGTTGATGATCGGACACTGCAGGAAAAAACTGCTAAAGTTTATAGAGGTTTGGAGTTAATCAAAAAAGCAGTTGGAGCTGAAAATGGTTTTATTGCCTGTGAAGATAATAAAAAAAATGCAATCAAAAGTTTAAAAGCTGAAGCTAAAAACTGGCCTGAGCTAGATTTTGAAATAGTTGATTCTTTATATCCACATGGAGCAGAAAAAAAGCTCATTGAAGCTTGTTTAAACCGTGAAATTCCCGAAGGTGGATTACCGATGGAAGTTGGAGTTGTGGTTAATAATGCTCAAACTGCAGTTGCTGTAGCTGAAGCTGTAGATGAAGATCAACCAGTAGTGGACAGAGTTGTTTCAGTTAGTGGACGAGGTATTAGAAATCCTAAAAATTTAATTGTTCCACTTGGAACGCCAATCAAAAATCTTTTAGATTATTGTGATGGTATAGTATCTCAAGAAAGTGTTTTACTAATAGGAGGAACAATGACAGGATTTAGAGCTGAAAGTACAGACATTCCTATCACTAAAACAGGTTTTGGAATAATTATTTTATCTCAAGCAGA